>CAYHFD010000001.1:0-76683 GCA_964355855.1 uncultured Candidatus Saccharibacteria bacterium
ACACCATTAGAAGTTTTTAATGCGAGTGTTGCACTTCAAGGTTGAATGTACCTCACCACCGCTTGACTTTTTAGACATATCTATGCTATAATATTAGATGAACTAGGGTCCTTGTCAACTCAAACAAACCCGCATCGCGGGGGGGAGAGAATACCATGTTTGCATTTCTGTTGTTCGTTGTAGTGATATTTATTGCTATGGTGCCAATTTCGATTTTGGTCGAATATTGGAAACGCCCCGAAGGTGAAAAAGGGAGATTGGAAGACTGGTTTATCACGCGGACCTGTATGTCAGCGTTATTATACCTTGTCATATCCAGCGTGGCCTTAGTAATCTGGCATCTGGAAGCCAGCTACCTGGAAACCAAGCCCGAACCAACTTATTACGCCTGGACAGTTCTAACCTTGTCCCTGATCCCTATCCATCTTGTCTTATCAATTGGTAAGGTGGAAATAAACCAACTGCCCTTTCTGACTCTCATTGGGAAGCCAATGGATATAAAAGCGGGCGCTGGTCCAGTCTGGGTACCGTTTTTAATTTCAAGACTCCGATATTTCCCGACGGAAATGCAAGAGCTTGAGCTTCCGGCACCACGTGCCAAAATCTGGAGAGGAGAAGTCGATCTGATACCTCCAGGTCGAGTGCCCGCGTTCCGGGTGCCCCACCCCGCCGTCGATTTACCATCTGTGTTGGAAAAGTTACTAACCTACACAGAGCCACAGATTGACTTATTGGACATCGAGGCCGCCCGAAACCAAGCAGCAGAAGAAGACGTTCCTCTCCGTGACACCCTGTTTACTCGGCGCTACACATCTGAAATAGAACTTTTCATTAAGTTCAAAATCAGAGATGCTGCATCGTTCTACCGGGATTTTGGAGACATTGAGACAGTCATAAGACTCTTGGAAGATGAAGTTCTGGGTGTCGCCTTTGGTAATCTATCACAAATTACCGTGGGAACAGCCTTACTTCTAAACGATGCCCTGAACAAGCAACTCCTAGTGGAGTGTAATCGGGTATTGATTGACTCAAGAGGGTCCAGAAATGGCCCAGACTTCAAAGATATGTCCGCCTCCGAGAAAGTTTCCGCAGTAAGAAGTCTCAGTATTCAAATTGCAGAAGCTCGAGTTAGACAAATTAGCTTGGATCACACCCTGAACAAGCAAATATCTGCCTCCGCGGCGGCAGGCCAGAAACGAGTGCAAACTGTTACCGACTCTCTGGGCAAGCAGACAGAAACTCAACTTGGCGGCACGGCCGCAGCATTTGCTAAGCTAGAAATGCTAACGGCTGAAGCCTTAGGACAAGAAGCTTTGGCCGCTGTCGCAAAAACCCCTGAAGGACAATTTGCTTTGGCTATGGATACAGCGAAGACAATCGCCGAAACAGCCGAACATACTGTACTTCTTGGTCAAGACGGATTAGCACAGCTGATTTCAGCCACCACTGCCGTAAGTGAAGCTGGCAAGAAGCTGGGTAAAAAATCGGAAGGAGAAGGATCGTGAGTTTACCAGAGCTACCACATTACGTTCTGCCATTGGGCGTTGGCATTCTGATCTTGATCATATTTTTGATCATCAGATACCGGAGTCCAAAATCGTCCATCCCAAAAACGCCCCGGAACCCACCCAGTTCACAACCTCCAGCATCTGTCACCCCACCAGCTGGTCAACCAGTCGGCGCCGGAGCTGGACCCGCAGGCAACAACCAGCAAACTCCCCCGCCAAGGAAAAAGTGGGGGTGGGCAGTATTAGGGATAATTTGCTTTCTGTGGCTAACAATCTGGCTGTTCTCCCCGTCTCTGCCCGCTTCGGCCATCGATTGGTCATTCCATTACCAAATCAGCCCCGCCTACACTGGCGAGGCAAAAAGGGAGGGTGATCTGGCGGCCGAAGTCATCCGCTACAACGGAATCGGGGATGACTTAGTCCTTGAATTTGAAACCTACTTCAAAGACAAGGACTACCGGAAGGGACGAGAGCCCTTGACCAGGTATTTCCAGTTTGACTCCCGCAACGGGGTGAACAAGACCTGGCAGGGATTCCCGGCCGACACGGGAACATTCCGGTTTCGGAAGAGCCAGATTGGTGAGGGCCTCTCGGGGTCTTACACCAGCCAACTCTTCGGCGAGGTCGACTTCGATCTCGTGCCAGAATAATTTCAGTCATAATGACTGACCGCTCGTAGCTTCTACCCAGATGCTATGAGCTTTTTATTACCTAAAATATTGTTTCTGGCCAACTAATTTCAATACCAAGACAACCAAAAATGTCCCACCGAAGCGGGACATTTTTAATAAATTCTTTACTTTTACTTACCCACTACAACCAATAGTATTGCAGACAACATTTATAATACCCCAAACGGATATCATAATGAATAGCCCAACTACTCCCCAAACCATGTGCATCTTACCGTCAGTACTTTCTTTGGCATTGCCGGCATTCACAATAAACTTAACCACTCCATAAAAGAAAACCACCAGCGCAACGGCAAACAAAAGAGCAATAATCGGATTCAAAATGTGTTTGTATAAAGCTGTAAGGTATGGGTCTAGGACATCAGAAATAGGAGTTTCTGCTGCCGCATAGGCAATCTCCCAAAACATAAACGTTTAGAGGTTAGGATTTAACTCGCTAGGAGTAACTTCTGCTTCTGTCTGGTCCACCCCAAAGGCATCACCAATAAAGTTGACCAAGCCCCAGATCGATACCATCACAAACAAAGCCACCACGCCCCAAATCATAATACCCCGACCAGACTTCCTCTTAGCCTCATCACCAGCATTAAAGATATAAAGTACAAGACCCCAAAAGAAAGCCAGGACCGCCAAGGTCATTAAAACCCCAACCAAGTTGTTTACAATAGTCTCGATTGCACCAATCAAATCAACAATATTGTCACCAGCAGTAGTCGCGGCCCCAGCCACTATTGGTAAAGCTAACACTAGACTAGAAGACAAAAAAGTAATTACTTTTGACATTATTTTTATTTACTTAATAAACTAAATAACCCTTAATAATATTACCTACCATTATACTACACCGTGTAAATATCCGCTCGAGATTTATCAACACATAAATTTATATCTAATCCCCACTGCTACCCCCATCACCATACCCCTCACCATCATCACCATCATCAGCAGCTGCACCACCTGGAGTAAGCTCACTCGCGGTGGGAATATTATCATTATACGTATCCTCAACGTCGTTGTTTAACACCGTCCGCTGTAGTAAGTTGACCAACCCCCAAACCGATACCATGACCGCAATCGCTACTACCCCCCACACCATAATGGCTTTGCCCTCATCTTTACCACCTCGCAAATTCCAGATATATAGGACTAGACCATAGAAAAAGGCTAGGATGGCAAGAGTCATTAGGATGCCAACTAGGGGATTAACTATAGTGGTTTCAAATTTGATTACCAAAGCACCCAGCGTTCCTTCTGCAGGCGGTTGAGCTTGAGCACTAACAACAAACGGCAAGATATAAACCACAAGAGCGGGTAGAAAAGCCAAAAATTTTAATTTATTGATAATCATCATGTTAATACTAGTAAATTATAATGGTTTATAAGCAATCAGAATTAGGTCTCCCCTAGCCAACATTACTCTGTAGGCAAGAAATCATCAACATCTGGAGCGCCATAATCAGTGGCCTCACCTAAAACCGTCCGCTGTAGTAAGTTGACCAACCCCCAAACCGATACCATGACCGCAATCGCTACTACCCCCCACACCATAATGGCTTTGCCCTCATCTTTACCACCTCGCAAATTCCAGATATATAGGACTAGACCATAGAAAAAGGCTAGGATGGCAAGAGTCATTAGGATGCCAACTAGGGGGTCTATCAGATCATCTGCAAATCTTGTAATTATACTGCCCAAAGTTTCGCCAGCAGCAAATAAACTTGTGGGAGCAAGAAATGTTAGTAAAATAGTAAGTCTAATAATCGGGAAAAAATATTTTTTTTCTAGTATTTGATTCATAACTGCAGGCATAATTATAATAAATTTATTGGGTTTAATAATCTAAGAGGCTTGTAATAAATCATAACAATCATATGAAAATACCACCAGCAAGATTTCCACTTTCTAATTCTTCAATATAGGCAGTGTCACTCTCAATATTGTCGATTGTCACCTGAATAGCTCGAGCAATAATAAACGCCCCTAAAATAATACCCGCCCCCACAATGGTCCACAATATCATCGAGTGGGCCTTTTCCACCTTGACCGAATTTCCTTGGGCAGTGACATAGGTAAATCCGGCGTAAATAATCATGACCACTAAAAACGGCATGCTAACTTTCACTACAATATCAAGGATATCCTTAACAAATTCCTGTAAAGTTTGGGAAGCGATGGGGTTTTGGATTTGAACTGGGGGAGCTGGAGGATCGTCGGGTTGGGCCACAGCAACATTTGGAAAAACATATACTAAAAACATAACTGAAAAAACAATCAGGTATCCTATTTTTATAATATTTTTCATTAAAGTTTATTGAAAAAAGTCTTTTAAAGCCTGCGACACCGGGTTACTGGTATTACCAACCAAGCCCAAAACCAGCATTTTCACTATTAAATAAGCAGCGAGCATTAGAACAAGGCCAATAAGAATATTGGTAAATATGTCAGTGGCCTTAGAGCGACCGCCCGGATTGCCAGCATTCCAAACATACAGACCACCAGCATACATTATACCAATAACCGCTATGGGCATAGCTAGACCAAAAATGGCAAAATTAATTACCACATTAACCAAATTTTTTAGATCGTTAAAATCGCAAACATTGTCGCCTTTTTCACCATCACAAACAATAAAATCCCAAGTTCTGGTTTCAGCTGCTTGAACCGGCGAAAGGCCGGCCAGACCAACAATATATAGCCCCAATAAAGAATAGATTAATCCCTGACGCCAGTTAATATTTTTTAACATACTACTTTATTAGTAAATCTATTTTTTGATTGGCCTCATTTATAATAGCCGAAGTTTGAGTCCGACCAATATTTTTTTGTCTAATCATCTCGTCAAAAACAGCCTTGGTTCCTTTTTCATTTGGATCAAGCCATGTTGTACTCATTATAGCTGATTTATAAAACACGTCACCATACAAATCATTGGTTGGTTCCGCTAAAAGATCACGCCGGGCCGAAGGCACTTTAGCTATTAAAGCGATATCACGGGTATAGGCACTGGAAGCCAGTTTTAAGGCCGCGGCATAGGCACCATCTAAACTTCTGGTATTTTTAACAATCGCTATACCAGTCAATCGACCCAATGTTAACTTACGGCCAACATTGTCGCGCTGGGGCACAACCGCAATATCAAAGTTCAGATTAGGATTCATTTGGCGAATATCATCAGCCTCACTAGCATAGCCAAAATAGTGAGCCAATTTTCCGGCCGCAAAAGCCGTACTTTCCACCGGCATCGACTCGTTCCAAGAATAAGTAATAGTCTGTGGGTTAGCAAAAGAAGTAAAAAAATCAAGAGCGGCCCCGGCTGGTGAGCCAGCCGAATTACTTTTAGGTGAGATATGTAATACCGACTGATAATCTCCGGTGGTATTATTTCTGATTACGATTGGACTACCAGCCTGTAAAATAAGCATGGCCAAAACATCTTTAGCGCGAGCAATATTATTGGCCGTACCAAAAGCCAAGCCACTTTTCACCACCAAACCCCTATCCCCTAGCTCGGTCAGAGCGGAATGATTTTTTATCAAACCTGACCAAGTGCTAGGAACGGTTGGCAAGCCAGCACTCGCATATAAATCACGATTATAATACATCACCAAGGGGTCAATAGTGAGGGGTAAAGCCATTATCCCCTCTGGCATAATATATATTTCTCCGACCTCAATATAAGTATCACGAAAATCACGCAGAGGTAACCGATTTGCTGGTATTGGATACAACTTGTCGCCCTGCGAAATAAGCAAGTGTTCGGGCAACAAAATAAGGTCTGGACCTTCGTTTCTCGCCAAAGCATCAACAAATTCCTCTTCTAAAGTCGCTGGCGATTTTTGAACATAACGGAGGTCATATTGTTGATCTTCCTCCTTATTAAAGGAGGAGATCAAATTTAGCATATTGACTTGGGGCAAAGTGCCCCACAATACAAGTGTGCCCCGTGACACCCCAGACTGACTTTTAAAACCCGGAATTACACCGGAAAACATTAAAACCGCAATGGTGATAACAAAACCACAAGCCAAGAGCAAAATTATTTGAAAAATGCCAGTTCTCATTTTATTTTTTATTTAAAACATATATTTGGCCGTAATGATGGTCCCCTGCCTCAAAAGAATTTTCTTTAGTAAACCCGGCCTCGACCATGATTTGCTCTACCTTCTCGGGTAAAATAACTTGACTAGGATGAGGACCCAACCCACCAAAAGAATCCTTCCAGTCCACTACCAGCACCTTGCCATTCTGTTTCAACACCCGTTTTGCCTCTAAGGCCACCCCATACTGTGAATCGACCTGAAAAAGGACATTGGCTAAAATTATGGCGTCCACCGTTCCGTCGGCTAGTTTTACCCCGCCCCGACTTTCAATATCACCCCAAATAGGTTCTACTATTTCATAAAAACCTTTAGCCTTGGCCTCACCGGCTAACTTGTCCAAAAGGTCTTTTTGAATATCGACCGCAAAAACTCGACCATTAGGAAAAACCTCTTTGGCGGCCAGTAATGAATAGTCACCATTACCGACACCAAAATCAGCTACCTTCATCCCCGGGGTAAGGTGCAAATAACTTAAAATTTTTTCTGGAGAAGCAAACATTTTTATGTTTGCGTTCATTATATTACACTTCAATAAATCAAACTAGACGAAATCAAATCAAAAACGGGATAAATCGATTGATTTATAAACAAGTCAACGAGGCGATAGAGTCATCTCCTTTTAGTTTCATTATTCTAACCCCCTGGGTCTGACGACCCAAAGCTGGAATTTCGTCCAAACTGGTACGAATAATTTGACCTTGTTTGGAGATGGCGACGATTTCACTTTCGGCTTCAGTCAAAACCCGCGAGGACATTAGTTTACCTGTTTTGGTGGTCACCTTAAAAGTTTTAATCCCCGAGCCGCCGCGTTTTTGAATCTTATATTCGGGTAAATTGGTTTTTTTACCATAACCATTTTCACCCATCACTAAAAAGTTGGCCTTGGCACTTTCGGCGCGAACTACATCGGCGCCCACCACTTTGTCATTTTTACCCAATTTAATTGCCCGTACACCACCGGCCGCCCGACCCATTTCCCTTATATCAGCTTCTTTAAATCGAATACTTTGCCCGTCACGGGTAGCCACAATAGCGGTATCACCCCTTTCAACCGCAAAAACAGACAGCAATTCGTCGCTAGTTTCTAACTTAATAGCAATAATTCCCGTTCGGCGCACATCTTTAAAACTGGCCGCCTTTACTTTTTTGGCTTCCCCATTTTTTGTCACCATCATTACCGACAATTTTGAGTAATCAGTGGTTTTATCAAAAGCTAAAACTGAAGTCACTTTTTCTTCAGCCAGTAGTGACAGAAAATTCATCACCGATTTGCCGCGGGTGGCCCTTTTAGCTTCGGGAATATCATACATCTTGAGCTGGTAAACTTTGCCTTTATCGGTAAAGAAGAGCAGGTCATCGTGGGTACCAGCCGTTAGAAAAATAGTCACAAAATCCTCTTCTTTAACATTTAAATCCATTACTCCCGAACCACCACGTCTCTGGGCCCGATATTCGGCCGGATCGGTTCGCTTAACATAACCACCCGAAGTCAAAACCAAAACATTTTCTTTTTCTTCAATCAAATCTTCCACATTTATTTCCTTGACCCCACCTTTGACCACTCGGGTTTTGCGGGCATCACCATATTTCTCACGAATTTCAGCAAACTCATCTTTAACAATTTGAATCACCCGTTTAGGATCGGCGAGAATAGCTTTACATTCCTTAATAAAAGCTTGTTTTTCTTTTAGTTCATCTTCAACTTTTTGTCGTTCCAAACCGGCTAATTTTTGTAAGCGCATTTCCAAAATTGCCGTCGCCTGCAAATCAGAAAGCTTGAACTCTTTCATTAAAGCGGTATGAGCAGTCGGTGTGTCTTTCGATTTACGAATAGTTTTTATTACCGCATCAATATGGTCTAGAGCAATTTTCAGACCAAGTAAAATATGTTCTCGGGCTTCGGCTTTGTTTAGGTCAAACCGTGTTCGGCGCCCCACCACCTCTTGTCGATATCTAAAAAATTCCTCAATAATGGCGCGTAAAGACAATAATTTTGGTACACCACCAACCAAGGCCAGCATGTTGTAGTGAAAAGCTGTTTCCAAATCAGTGTGTTTGTACAAAGCATTTAAAATCTTTTGTGGTTGCGAACCAACTTTTAGATCAATCACTACCCTAATATCCCTGGTCGATTCGTCACGAATATCGCGAATACCCTCAACTTTCTTTTCGCGAACCAGGTCGGCCATTTTAATAATCATCTCTGATTTGTTTACCTGATACGGAATAGAGGTGATAATAATTTGATTTTGCCCGGCCTTTGTTTCCACGATTTCCGCTTCACCACGGACCGTTACCCCACCC
This sequence comes from uncultured Candidatus Saccharibacteria bacterium, assembly GCA_964355855.1. Classification (GTDB taxonomy): domain Bacteria; phylum Patescibacteriota; class Minisyncoccia; order Phycocordibacterales; family XYD1-FULL-46-19; genus XYD1-FULL-44-32. The sequence continues at coordinate 8,605 of CAYHFD010000001.1, forward strand.
CGGCCGGTCGAATAGGCGTGCTGAATATCTTTTTGATTAAAAATTACACCACCGGTTGGAAAATCGGGCCCTTTTACAAACTGCAACAAATCTTCGTTGGTTGCCTGTGGGTTATCGGCATAATAGAGCAAAGAATCAATCACCTCTGACAAGTTATGGGGTGGAATCTTGGTGGCCATACCCACCGCAATACCAAAAGTACCATTTAAAAGAAGGTTGGGCACGGACGACGGCAAAACCACCGGCTCTTTGCGTTCACCGTCGAAGTTGGGCATAAAATCGACCGTCTCTTTTTCAATATCACGCAAAAGTTCACCGGCGATACGGGTCATCTTGGCCTCGGTGTAGCGATGGGCGGCGGCGCCATCACCATCAATCGAACCAAAGTTTCCCTGGCCCCAAACCAGCGGGTAGCGGATCGCAAAATCTTGAGCCAATTTAACCATCGCTTCATACACTGACGAGTCGCCATGGGGATGATATTTACCCAACACATCGCCCACAATCGTGGCCGACTTTTTAAAGCGCGACGAGGCGGTCAGCCCCAATTCATGCATCGAAAAAAGAATTCGCCGATGAACGGGTTTTAGTCCATCACGCACATCAGGCAGGGCGCGCGAAACAATCACCGACATCGAATAGTCAAGGTAAGCCTCCTGCATTTCAGTCACTATTGATACCGGCTTGATGCCACTATAGTCATCAGCCCGGGCTACGCTCTGGTCTTTGTTGTCAGTATTTTTTCTCGCCATTTTTATTTTTTAATTAAACCACCAAGACTCTCTAAAACAGAATTAAATCCGACTATTAGTGTGCTCCACTCTTTTTTAAAACCATCGGCCACCACCCCTTCTTCTATTGGTACCGTTGGGGTCACCGCCAAATACCAAACATTTAGTAACCACAGACCAATAATAATGACCATTATGGTTATTGTCGAGGCCAGTAATATCTGCCGGCGCTTGTCTTCAGGATAAGTCCTAACCTTTTGGATATATTCTTGAATAGCCTTCATCTGATTAAAAAAATTAGACCACCTGCAACACTACCACCTCGGCCTCTTTACCCTCGAGGTCTTTTTTCTTAAGCGAAAGCTTATCAACCGACACGGCCTTAGTCTCGCCGGTCTCACTTAAAAACTCTTTAAGTTTATCTGACTTTTCATCACCGTACATAACCGGAATAATCACTTTGGGTTCAAGCGAAGAAGCAAACTTGGCCGCCACTCGAGCCGAAAGTGTATCCGCTTCACCGGCGGGGACAAAAATAATATCCGCCCCACTTATTTCTTCAAGGGTGTCTGGTGGTAAGTTAGTGTTGGCTAAAGCCCCTAGACACACCACGCGAATACCCTCCAGCAAAAAGCTATATATAGTATTAACCAGGCCAGCTGGACCAACCGATTCATAACCCTTCACAAAAATACCAGAATATTCATACTCACCTGGACCATCAATAATAAAAGGTTCTTTACCGCCACCGGTTAGACCAGTCACACCATTAAACAAATCATCATGACAACTAGAAATTGCCAAATCAGCCCCGAAACGAGCTGACTTATTGTTAGCACTTTTACCGATCGGATTTACCGCTACTACCGTGTCACCAAAAGAGACCTTCAAAAAAGCCTCACCATAATATGTGATAACCATTGGTTAATTATAGCAAAAAGTTAAACAAATTGAAAGCCTGGAGCTGACCATTTCACTGGTTGCCAAAGGCTAATTTTTATGTAATACTTTGGCCTATTACCAGTCCTGTTATTGGTCAGGTGGCATAAAACCCAGATGTTTTGTCCCACTAAAACCAGCAGGGTCCATGTCAATTAAACATTGAGTTGGGCTAATTCATAAAATAATAATGAAAGAAAAGGATAATGTAGTCGATGGTTTAACGACCACGCCGATTGATGGTGGAGTAAAAAGTAAAAGTTCGCCAGCCATGGAAGAGGTGGCCAGATTGTCTCTAGGCAAGCCTGCCCCCGAAACCCTAATTGATGGTCGAGTAATTTCCAAAGAAAAAAAGGCTTTGTATGTAGATATTGCACCGTTTGGTACCGGTATAATTTTTGGGCGTGAATATCTAAATGCCCGCGATATTATCAAAAAAATAAGCCTTGGTGACACGGTCACCGCCAAGGTGGTTGAGTCTGAAGGAGAAAATGGTTATATTGAGCTATCTCTAAAGGAAGCCAAGCAGGCTATTATGTGGGATGCGGCTGAAAAGTCGATGAAGCATAAAGAAATGTTTTCTATTACAGTTAAAGAAGCCAATAAGGGCGGTTTGATTCTCGAGTGGCAAGGCATGGATGGTTTCGTCCCAGCTTCGCAACTAAAACCAGAGCACTATCCCCGCGTTCCCGATGGTGATAAGGACAAAATTGTTGGTGAACTAGAAAAATTGGTTGGTACTCAAATTGAGGTCACAATTATTGGTATTGACCCGAAAGAGGGTAAACTTATCTTTTCTGAAAAAACAACCGACAATAAATCGCGCAAAGAAATTGTCGATAAATATGTCGTCGGTGATGTTGTCGAGGGTGAAGTTACCGGCGCTGTCGATTTTGGAATTTTTATTAAAATTGAAGAAGGTTTAGAGGGTTTGGTGCACATTTCCGAATTAAACTGGTCATTAGTCGAAGACCCGCGCGACCTTTATAAAACTGGCGACAAGGTGCGAGCTAAAATTATCGAAGTTAAGGACGACAAAATCTCTCTTTCGGTCAAAGCCCTAAAACCAAACCCTTGGCACGAAGCCGAGAAAAAATGGAAACGGGGTGATGTGGTCTCTGGTATTGTTATTAAGTACAACAAACACGGCGCACTGGTGGCTATTGAAGAGGGAGTGGCCGGTTTAATTCACATCTCTGAATTTACTGATGAAAATGACTTGCGAACCAAACTTGAACTAGGTAAACCATATACTTTTACCATCAACTTGTTTGAGCCTAAAGATCAGCGCATGACTTTAGTGTTTGGTGATAAACAAAAAGAAGTGCTGGCTACTCCAGAAAAACCAAAAACTAGAAGTCGCGTCAAAAAAGAAGAGCCGGCGACAACGGAAGCTAAGTAATAAGAGCCTTCCCCCAAAAAACCCGCTTAGATAATGGCGGGTTTTTTGGTGGGACAACTAGTGATTATATTTATTCATCGCCAGCGCTAGCCCCTCGCGAACAATTGTTTCAATAATTAATGGCAATTTGTCCTTACTTTTATCAACTAATAACTTTTCATTTGGGGTAAAAGATTCTAAAACATGTTGGGTAATAGCTTTAGTATCCCGACCAACACCCAAACGGACGCGAACAAAATCTTTGGTTCCAATTGCATTTATGATGGAACTCACACCATTGTGTCCACCCGCTCCCCGATCTTGTGATAACCGAACTGTGCCAACCGGCAAATCAATATCATCGTGCACCACTATTAGTTGCGGTAATTTAGCTTGATAACGCAAATATTTTCTAACACTTTGGCCCGATAAATTCATAAAAGTTTGGGGTAATATTAGTGTTACCATTTTGCCAGCCACTACGCCTTGAGAAATCAAAGCCTCGGCCTTGCGATTCTCTGTCCACTCGGAAAAATTAGAATTTTTGGCCTGCACCCTAAAGACGGCCTCTCTTCCGGTATTATGTCTAGTTTTTTCGTATTTTTTACCCGGATTTCCTAGACCAATCACCAAACAAGAAGGTCCCGTGGACTCGGTTTCTTCTTTTTGTCCCCAAATTTTTTGCCAAATATTCATGTCTATAAGTAAGATTAAATTATACGATTTTTGTGAAGTTGCGTCAAAGTATAGTTTATAGTACAATTACCCCACTTTGCAACTAATTTAGTCATATTTTACATGCCAGAAAACAACAAACAGACAGTTTTTGACATTATTCGTTTTGCTCTTATCACCCTTATTATTGTTATCCCTGTTCGAGCCTATGTGGCCCAGCCTTTTATTGTCTCTGGGGTGTCGATGGACCCCACTTTCGAGAATGGTGAGTATTTAATCGTCGATGAATTTTCTTATCACTTTCGAACGCCTGAACGAGGCGAGGTAATAGTTTTTCGTTACCCCAAAGACCCATCTAAATTTTTTATTAAACGGGTTATTGGTCTGCCGGGGGAAACAGTGGAAATTGAAAATGACCACGTGTCAGTTGTTGGCACAAACAATGTTGATGTTGTCCTAGACGAACCCTATCTTACTGTCCCTCCTTTATATGTTCCCAAATCTATAAAGCTTGGTGCAACAGAATATTTTGTGATGGGCGACAACCGCAGTATGAGTCTCGACTCTCGTTCGTGGGGCCCAGTCACCATTCAACATATCAAGGGTCGAGTGGGAGTAAGACTTTTTCCCATCACTGAGGCCGAAATTTTACCAGGTGACTACAGTAATCAGATTAAAACCACAAAATAATATGCCTACCAGCAAAAAAGGCGTGGGATCAAATAAGGAAGAACTGCAAAGCCCTAAAGGTATGAGGGATTTAATTGGCAATGATCTTTTACACTACCAAGGTTTTTTTGAAAAGGCCGCCGAAATTGCTTTATATTATGGCTTTACCCCTATTGAAACTCCAATCCTTGAAAAAGAGTCGCTATTTATTCGTGGCGTTGGTGATGGTACCGATATTGTCGACAAAGAAATGTACACCCTAAAAACTCGCGGGGGCGATCGCTTGGCTCTGCGACCAGAATTTACCGCTTCGGTTATGCGCGCCTATTTTGAACACGGTATGCAATCTAAACCTCAACCGGTCATGCTTTATAGTCACGGACCGCTCTTTCGTCATGACAACCCCCAACGTGGTCGCTATCGCCAACTCTACCAATTTAATTTAGAAATACTTGGCAGTAAAAAAAGTATCGCCGATGCAACTATTATAAAAATAGCTTCGCTTATTCTAACTGAAGTTGGCCTAAAAAATCACACTGTTCTTATAAATAGCATCGGCGACAAAGAATCCCAAATTGCTTACCGGCGTGAACTTGTGGCCTACTATCGTAAACACACCAAAACTATTTGTGCTGACTGCCGTGAACGTCTAAAGATCAATCCCCTCCGTTTATTGGATTGTAAAAACCCCAAATGTGCTGAAATTAAAAATGAAGCACCGGAAACTATCGCCTACCTTTCCACGGAAAGCAAAGCCCATTTCAAAGAAGTTTTGGAATATCTAGATTCAATGGAAATAAATTACACTATTTCCAGCACCTTGGTTCGGGGACTCGATTATTACACCCACACTGTTTTTGAAATAGTACCAGAAACGACTGGCGACGAAACACCTTTATCTTTAGGTGGTGGTGGTCGCTATGACTATCTAGGTAAAATCCTATCCGGTAAAAAAGATGTTCCCGGTATGGGTATGGCCATTGGGGTTGATCGAGTTATGGAAACCCCGGGTTATTCTTTTCCCACCCCACGGATTGTTAAAAAACCTAAAGTATTTTTCATTCAGTTGTCGTTTGACGCCAAACTACGTTGTTTTGAAATTATTGAGATATTACGCAAAGCCAAAATACCTATCGCCCAATCTTTGACCAAAGATTCCCTATCAGCCCAACTTGGCACAGCCGAAAAATTGGGGGTAGCTTACGCTTTGATTTTGGGTCAAAAAGAGGCCCTAGAAGGCACTGTGATTGTCCGTAACATGGATACCCGCTCTCAAGATACAATTAAAATGGACAAATTGGCTGACTACCTAAAAAAAATAAAATAGTCTTGCGTGTTTTTTATTCGTGTGCTAAACTCAGCGACACATGGTTATTGTACAAGTTGAAAAAAATTCCAGCGAATCTAATGCTAGCCTCTTGCGACGGTTTTCTAAACGCGTCAAAAGTTTGGGCCATCTCCAGCTCGTTCGGACCATCCGTTACTCCAGTCGAGTTAAATCGGACCTGAAAAAAAAGCAAGATAAACTAAAGCGCATCGCTAAATATCAAAAACTCCAACTAGACAAAAAGCACGGTAAAATCAAAGATGCTTTCTATCGCTAACAAGACAAGGCAGCCCCTACCCCGGCTGCCTTTTACCGACATTGCCGACCAAACTGCTGGAAAAAACTACATTTTAAGTTTAGTGTTTGTCGGTAGTACCACCGCCAAAAAACTAAATCAGACTTACCGCCAAAAAAATTATATTCCAAATGTTTTGTCTTTCCCTTTGTCTAAAAATGAGGGCGAGATTTTTTTAAATCTTGCTTGTGCTAAACGAGAATATAAAAATTATGGATTATCTTACAAGAAATATATAGCTTATCTCTTTATTCACGGCCTACTTCATTTGAAAGGATACTCACATGGTAGTACAATGGACATTAAGGAGCGTTCATTAATACAGCGCTTTCATCTTAATGACCAGAAACATCGTCACCGGCCTTGATATTGGAACTGCCAGCATTAGGATTGTGGTCTGTGAATACAAAAACGGAAGCGCTGTGCCACAAGTCCTAGCCCTAGTTAAAAAAAATTCCCGCGGTCTTCGCCGTGGTTATATTTTGCAGTTTGACGAAGCGGTCGCGAGTATTAAAGAAGCCCTACAAGAAGCAGAGAGAGTGGCTGGTTGTAAAATTAAACAGGTTATCCTTGGTGTTGGCGGTGCCACCCTTGAATCAAAAATTATTGAGGGAGGGGTTATTGTCTCACGGGCCGATTCAGAAATAAACACCAATGATATTAATCGAGCCATTGAAGCCAGTGAAGCCGGCCTACCAGATACCGCCAACAAGTCTATTATTCACCGTGTTCCAATTGCTTTTAAACTTGACGGTAAACGAGTCACCGGTAGACCAGAGGGACTAAAAGGTTCTAAACTAGAAGCCCAAATTTTGTTTGTAACTTATGCGTCAAACCATTTACGTGATTTTATTTCGGCGGTAGAAAGCGCTGGGGCCAGGGTGGATGATATCGCGGCCGCTCCTTTAGCTGCTAGTCTAGCTATCACCACTAAACTACAAAAAACCGCTGGCTGCGTGCTAGCTAATATTGGTTCGCAAACAACCTCTATTATAATTTTTGAAGAGGGTTTACCTCTTTCTTTAAAAGTATTTCCTATTGGTTCGACCGATATCACCAACGACATCGCCTTGGGCTTTCAAATTCCCCTCGAAGACGCTGAAAAAGTAAAAATAGGAGACATTGACGCCTCTATTCCCCAAAAAAAATTAGATGAAATTATTGAAGCCCGCTTGTCAGATATTTTTGAATTTATCGAAAATCATTTGAAAAGGTTGGGCCGCAACGGACTCCTCCCGGCTGGTATTATTATTACCGGCGGTGGGTCCGGTATTACCGAAATTGAACAGTTAGCTAAAGATTATTTTAAACTCCCCGCCCGAGTCTCTATCCCAGCCGTGTCCACTGCCTCCAGAAACCAAATTCGCGAAACCGCTTGGTCGGTGGCTTATGGTCTCTGTTTGTTTGGGGCCGATTTTGAGGCCGAAGAATCATTGGGTCTGAAAATTGCTAAAACCACGAGACTAAACATCCTAAGGTGGATCAAAGAACTTTTGCCTTAAATTATATCCTTTGCCGACCAAAAAACCCGCTTTTTTTAATGGTTTGCTTTTTTAGTAGAGTTTGTTAACATTGAAACTATATTTCACTAAATAACCGACTTTTTCATGGCCAAAATTCAACCGGAAATCGAAGCATTTGCCCGCATTAAAGTTATTGGGGTTGGTGGTTCTGGTACCAATGCAGTCAACCACATGGTCAACGCCAAGGTACGTGGTGTCGAATTTGTCGCTATGAACACTGACGCCCAGCATCTGCACGCTTCGGTTTCTCAAAAAAAGGTTCACATTGGTAAAAACTTAACTCGTGGTCTGGGTACTGGTATGGATCCAGAAATCGGTCGTAAGGCCGCCGAAGAAAGTTTAGAGGATATTCAAAATGTCATCAAGGGGGCCGATATGGTGTTTGTTTCTGGTGGTCTTGGAGGTGGTACTGGCACCGGTGCCATGCCCGTCATTGCTCGCACCGCTAAAGAACAGGGTGCATTAACAGTGGCCGTAGTCACCAAACCTTTTATTTTTGAGGGTAAACATCGCATGGCCCTAGCTGAACGCGGTATGTTGGAACTGCAAAAAGAGGTTGACGCAGTAATCGTTATCCCTAACGACCGCCTTTTAGGCATAATTTCCAAAGACACCACTGCCGAGCACGCTTTTGCGATGTGTGATGAAATTTTGCGCCAAGCCGTCGAGGGTATTTCGAATATTATAACCATTCCGGGTATTATTAATGTTGATTTCGCCGACATTCGAGCTATTATGCAAAATGCTGGCTCCGCCCTTATGGGTATTGGCAATGCTTCTGGAGAAAACCGCGCTGTCGAGGCCGCTCGCAATGCCATCAACTCGCCTCTCTTAGACCTATCGGTGGACGGTGCCAAAGGTGTACTGTTTACCATTGCCGGTGGTTCTGATATGACAATGTTTGAAATTCAAGAAGCCGCCAAAGTTATTACCGAATCGATTGATCCTGACGCCAAAGTTATTTTTGGTGCTATTCATGACGACAAACTCAAAAAATCAGAGATTAGAGTTACGGTTATTGCTTGCGGTTTTCCCGAATCACAGAAAAAGAAAGGTGGCTTGTTTGGTTTTGATTCAAATAACAAAGAGACCGAAGTCGCCAAGGAACGTTCAAATGGTGTTCCACCCTCAACAACCCTGCGCCAGACACCTCCTCGTACCCAGGTAATTGAGCCCGAGAATCAATCTGATGGCGACGACGAAGACGATTGGTCATCTATCCCCGCTTTTTTAAGACGAGGAAATAAAAAATAGGAATTAGTATTTAGTATATTGTATTTAGGATAATTGGAATTTCATACTATATACTCTATACTACATACATATTTTTATGACCTACGACCTCATCATCATCGGGGGCGGACCCGCGGGAGTTTCGGCTGGGGTATATTCGGCCCGTAAAAAACTAACCACTTTAGTTCTCACTCCCGACTTTGGCGGTCAATCGGCTGTCTCCCCCGATATTCACAACTGGATCGGTACCAAGTCTATTTCGGGAACCGACTTGGCTAAATCACTAGAAAACCATTTGCGGGCCTACGAAGGCCCGGATTGTGTCATTCAGACCGGTCAGGCCGGCCGAGTGGTTGGTCTAGACAAGTCTGATAATATCTTTGTCGTCAAAACAGAGGACGGCCAAAGTACCGAGGGCAAAGCGGTACTAATCACTGCCGGCTCCATTCGCCGTAAGCTAGCTGTCCCCGGGGCAAGCGAATACGACCAAAAGGGTCTTACCTACTGTGCCACCTGTGATGGCCCGCTGTTTGCCGACCAAGATGTCGTCGTGATTGGCGGGGGCAATGCTGGTTTTGAATCGGCCGCTCAACTCTTGGCCTATTGTAAATCGGTCACCCTGCTTCATAAAAATGCCGACTTTAAAGCTGACAAAATTACCGTGGACAAAGTTTTGGCCAATCCGAAGATGACTGGCATTTTAAATACCGAGATTGTGGAAGTTAAGGGGGACAAATTTGTTACCGGCTTGGTTTATAAAGACAAAATTAGTGGTGAAATCAAAGAACTACCCGTCACTGGTATTTTTGTCGAAATTGGTTTTATGCCCAATACGGCCTTTGCCAAAGATATTTTAGCCACCAACGATTTTGGCGCCATCAAAATCGACGCCCGCAATCAAAGAGCGACGACCGACGGTATCTGGGCCGCCGGTGACTGTACCGACGCCCTGTACCACCAAAACAATATTGCCGCCGGTGACGCTGTAAAAGCCGTTGAAGATGCCTACCGCTGGTTGCATTTGAAATAAAGCATCCTCGACTTGCAACTCAAAATTTGCTAAATTTTACATGTTCGGGCGATTAGCTCAGTTGGCTAGAGCGCAGTCTTGACGTGACTGAGGCCACAGGTTCGAGCCCTGTATCGCCCACCAAACGAAAAACTACAATGAGATTACCCCTTACATATTTTCTGTTACTACCGATTCTTTTTCTCTGTATCGCTTTTGGTGGTAAATACGCCATTTTTGTTTTCCTCACACTAGTTTTTCTATTATTTTTAATAGAGGTTAAGGTGAAATATGGAACTTTTACAAAAAAGAACATTATAAAATTCTTTAATACCCCAATTATACAAAAAGGTTTTGACGGCGAGACAGTTATCGATAAAAGTCCAAGGGTTTCAATGTTGACAGGTATATTACTTATCTTGGGTGGTACGATATTGGTTGTAATCATCCTAACCCTCATTTTCTGGTTTCTTCTTGCGTAGTTCAAATCCTTAGGTTTTATTTCTGCCTATGGATCAATGAGAAGCATTGTAGTTTTTTTGCGTTTGTGTGTGCAATAGAGGAGTCGAAGCCAGATTGAAATATTTTATGAGCTTTTGAAATAAAATATCCAATATGAGTACTGGTCGTGTAGGGACCGAACCCTCTACCACCCGCTATTTCAAATAACTATCAAACCAGACCGCGTGGCAGGTGTAGCCACCCGGGTTTTTCTGCAGATAATCTTGATGGTGGGCTTCCGCTGGGTAGAATTTAGTCAACGGCTCCAAAGTGGTCACCACCGGCCCCGACCAGCGACCAGACTTGTTGACGATATCAATAAATTTTTCGGCTTCACTTTTTTCTTCATCACTCCCATAAAATATCGCCGAGCGGTAGGAACTGCCTTTATCATTTCCCTGTTGATTTAAAGTGGTTGGATTATGCACCCGAAAAAAGAAGTCGAGTAAGTTTTTATACGAAGTCTGGGTCAGGTCATATTCTATCTCCACTGCTTCAGCGTGGCCGGTGTGGTTTTGATAGGTCGGATTGGCCACACTACCTCCGGTATAACCTACTTCAGTATTAATAACCCCTGGTTCTTTTCGAATCAGTTCCTCTAGGCCCCAAAAGCAACCACCCGCCAAAACTATTTTTTTATTATTCATATTATTTACCCATTTCCTTATTCTCCTATTCGCGCGAATTAGAGATATCTTTGACCGAGATATTCTTAGTCACACCCGCTATAAATTTCAGCGAAATCGAGTTCACACAATGGCGGATATTTTTGGCGGTTAGATTTTCACCGGTAAACACGTGGCCGAGGTGACCACCACACTTGGCGCAGGTAATCTCGGTCCGCCGGCCATCGGCATCAACACTTTTTATTACCGCTCCCGCAATTTCATCATCAAAACTGGGCCAGCCACAATGTGACTCAAATTTATCTTGCGAATTATAAAGTGGCGCTTCACACTGCCGGCACACATACACCCCCGTGGCTTTATTATTAACATATTCACCCGTAAAAGCCGGCTCAGTGCCTTTATCAATGATGACGTGTTTTTCTTGGGAGGTGAGGGGGTGCATGGTTCGAATTATGTTAGGTTGGTGGAATTAAAAGATAATAATTAAAACTTTTTACCTTAATTCGTAAGTATTAAATTCAATCGGGCACTCTCCAAGTTCTCTACGGAGACAGTTGATAAATTTACTCTGAGCTTGAGTAAATTTATCAAGACTTTCTGTCCTATTCTGCTTGATATGATTTATGAGCATTTCTATCATTATTTTAAGCTCTTCGTAAGCAAAAGATGAAATGAAAAGACTTGAACCTAAATAGGTATCTTGAAATTGACTGATTAGTCTCTTTTTTTCATCTTCATTTAAATTTTTTTCTAATATAAAAACCCTAATAGCTTTCAATAATTCCCAATATTGTTCTAATTTTTTATCGTATCGTTTACGTTGCATCTCTAAATAGTGAGTACAAAAATAACCAAAAACGATCGTCGTACCCGCCATTGACGCACTTAAAATATCCATACTTACATCCAATCGATAGAAAATGATAAAAAAGATTAGCTCAAAAGAAATCCAAATCACAAAGGACCATATTAATCCCCTCGTTGTTCTTGGAAAAATTTGGTAGGCAATAATATTCATAAATCGTTTCTATTGGTGTTTAATCAGTATGTATGCATAATATTCCAAATATTTTGCACAAGACCTTGTGTTTCGTAATTACCAACAGTAAGCCATGTCGGTACTCCTAAAACACATAACCCATTTTCCCCTTTAGATAATGCAATCCCCCCAGAGTTTCCACTGTCAACTTTCGCTGATATAAAATAGTTAGAGTCCGGCAAAGAAGGCTCTGCCCCTTCATAGCCACTGATAATACCATTTGTCACTATTTGTGTAATAGCACTTCGTTGCGCGTAGGCGGGGTAACCAATAATTACTACAGGAGATCCTGTACTTATTGAAGTATCACACTTTTGTAGTGTGGACATGGAATAATTTAATTTAGTTTTATCGGTGTTATTACTGTCCAGGAGTGGAAGAAGAGCAATATCAGTATAATTATTCCATCTTTTAGATTGAGATGGAAAAACGTAATATATCCCTGGTGGACCACCATTTATATTAAAAGCTGGAATTTCACAGTATCCAGTTGAATATGTAGATCTTTCTACCACATGCTGGTTGGTCAATACAAAATACTCACTTCCAATCTTCCATAAAGTGCCTGAACCAAAAGAATCACCGCAATCAACTTGTACTATGCCGTATAAATATGGGGTTAATTCACTTGAAGTAATTGCAACAGAAATTTTCTGTATCTGAACTTTCTCTTCTAAAACTTCGGATATCCTTTCCTGTTTCTCTGTCTTTTGTTTGAGTGATTCAATTTCTAACTTTGCTTCGTCTAGCATTTTTTGTGTCTTTTCCTCTTTTTTAAATCTTTCTATTTGATAATTTTTATATTGTTTATAGCCAAAATAACCGATATTGGCTAAAACAGTAAAGCTAAGAATGATCGAGATAAATATTAGTATTTGTCTATATTTTATTTGTTTCTTCATTTTTTTAAAAATAGTCCAAAATTATTATTAGAAGTATAATATATCACAAGAAAAATTAAAGTAGGAGTAAAAACTATCCTATATTGAATACTTTGCTATTCCTCGACTGTGCTTTGGCCCCTCGAGCTAATTAAATTAGGCCTGGGTTTCCATTGGTTGAACCTATATATTAAAATTACCTCCCCTTCCAACCAACGGCTTCTTGGATATTTTTATAGCCATTTTGACGTAAAATTTTAGCCAAACCCAAATTAATCTCGCTCACCAGCTGGGGGCCCTCAAACACCAGACCAGTAATAAGTTGCACCAGCGAGGCCCCAAAACCAATTTTATGATAAGCATCAGTGGCCGAAAAAATACCACCGCAACCAATTATTACATATTTACCTTGCGTTTTTTTATACACTTGGCTAATCGCTCGGTCAGCTAGCTCCGCCACCACTTTACCACTCATCCCACCAGTCGGTGGCACATTCAGGTCATGCACCCAAACATTATTTCTATCTTTCGTCAAATTGGCCACAATAAAGCCGGCGATGGGATAGCGGGTCGCCACCGCCACCACGCCGTCAATAATGGCCGGTGTCATATCGGGACTAATTTTGATAAACACCGGTTTGGTGGTCGGGATGGTAAACAATCGTTTTAGAAGCTCATCAAGCGCCACTGGGTCCCAAAACAGGCGATCATTGGTTTGGTTGGGACAGCTAATATTGATGGTAAAATAGTCCCCCGTGTCGGCCAAAGTGCTAAAAGACTGAGCAAAATCCGCAACCGCCGTAGCCACGGTTGAGGTAGAGCTATCATTGGTGAAAGCCAGATTGGTACCAACGGGAATGGTATTTTTTTTGATTCTTTGTTTAATCACCTCCACCCCGTCATTTTTAAGACCAAAATTTACTACCAGCCCTTTCGACTGGGGCAAGCGCCACAAATGCCGACCCGGGTTACCCTGGCTCGGCTTGGCGGTGATCGAGCCCACTTCCGTAAAACCAAAACCAACCGCTGGTAAGAAATTTAAAAGCTGACCATTTTTATCAAACCCACCGGCGAGCCCCACCGGATTTTTGAAATATAAATTACCAATTTGTTGTCCAAGGATTGGGTCGGAATAGGAAAACAGCAATCGCCCTAAAAATCGCGTCACGCCAAATTTACCCAGCCAGTGTCCAATCATCACCGTCTGGTCGTGGACAAATTCCGGGTCAAAACAAAACAAGATGGGCTTGATTAAGTAAACATACCCAAAATGTAAAATCTGATTGCGAAGGTAAATTAAGGTGGTCATATTTTTTTTATTTCTGTTTAAGGGTATTAATAGGTCGGACCTTGGATTCTTTAGCAGATAATGCGGCCAAGGGGGATAACTTTGACTTTTTATATAAAGGGGATATACTTATTTTGTCTTAGGGTTTTACCATAAACTTTAAGGGTATTACATCCAAGGGTAGCCCTCCGCAAGGAGGGCTATTTTGTTTTTACGACTTATCCTCTTTATGTTTAAGATCTCTACCCCACACATCTTCCTTCATGTTTAATACATCGAAGTATCCATCACCTCCTGTTTTTAACTCATGCGACACATTGTTTTTAGAAGAAAAAATAAAAACCTTTTTACCACCATTACGCAAATAATTGACTAAGGCCAGAAAATCAGAATCACCGGTAAAAAGAATTACTGTATCATATTTTTTACAAAAATGAATAGCGTCTATAGTCATTTCCACGTCCATATTGCCTTTTTCTTGTATTGAATCACCTAGATCACTATGTTGAATTATTCTTTTAAGCTCCTTTTTACGTACTGTAAATCCCAACCCTTTCTTAAGATAGGTAAAAAACTTATGCTTTCCATCTTGACTTTGTTCCCGAGTTCCTTCTTTTGGATAGGCCGTGTAATAAAATATCTGAAGTTCTGAAGCATTAAATTTTAATTTTAAAAAATACTTTAATTTTTCATAGTCAAACATCCTACCTTTTGCCTTTTGGGCTTCCCATAGGTTAGAGGCATCAATAAATGCAAATACAATTTTTTCAACTTCTTTAGACATAATATATATTTTACATTAATCCTCCCTTTTCTGTTTGGGTAATCCCCAAGGACCGTCCTTGGAAAAATTTTGATGTGGTGTAATTTTGCTTGGCGGGCTACTCGAGTTAAATACCCCTAAGGCAAGGTGCCACAAGGGTATTCTAGCACTAATCAGCCCTCCTTTTCGAGACCTCAGAGTCGGGACTATAATATTGTAAATCCGATACTTAAAAAGATTCCTCTTGATACGCCACCCCTTATTGCGATTAATTCGTTAATTCATTCCAATACTCAATTAATTCCTGTTCGTTAGTTCTGGATCGATCTTTGGTTTGGGGCAAGACATCACCTTTATTCCACAGCTGATAACCGACAGAAAATACGAGATTAACAAGTCGAACATAAGCATTAAACCTATCCTTTAAATTGTCCGCCTTAGTATACCAGGCGAAAGCACCATAGAAATCAACGTCATTTTCCTTCAGATATTTGATAGCTGTTTTCTCCCCTCTCCATAAAATATCTCTGAAGACAAAATAGCCAGTGAATACTTCCGAAACACTATAGAGTAGCCGCACTTCAAGCGCGTCGTGATATATTGGATCGCCCGACTCAAAGTAGCGATCATTGGCGACAAAGTTATAATTGATTTTTTGCCAAAGCAAATCCTTTTCTGATTGCGGTATGACAATCTTTTTATTTAGCTCCGTAATTTTTTCTTTCAACCTACTTAACTTACCCGATTTATCAAACTGGATTACCGACTTTGTCAGCCAGTTCACAAATATCGCGTCCATGGCATGGCCAGGAAATTCCTTGCTCGTCTCTATTCGCTTGAGGTCGTCATGATCGAAAAAATAAATATCGGCAAATTTATCATCAATCCAAGTATAAAGAGACACCAATTCATGTTTGTGCTTATTGAGAATTATAACGAGGTCTATGTCACTATATGATTTGTTTTTTTCATCCTGAGATCCTGTGAGGAATACTACATCCACATTTTCATGCGATTTAAGCTTTTTAATTATATGGGCTAAGGTTGTCATAAATTTAGGTAATTACTTATGTATTACTTTAGCAAAATCCAAGATAGATAAAAGAGTTTCCTTTATGCTTATTTTCATAATTTTATCACTTTTTTTCTTATCAAAAATAGTCTTTTAGTTCCACGGCATCGTCTTCATCAAGACCTTCTTCATCCATAATTTCTTTAACCTGCTCGGCTTCTTCCATATCTAAGCCGTGATTTTGAGCGATTTCGGCAATGGCTTTAATTTCATCTGGGTCTTTATCTTCAAGCATGGTTATATTGTATATAGAACCAATAGTAAATCAAATTTGTAATAAATAGATCGGACCTATAATAATTCTTAAATGGCGGCTGACCTGCTCCGTAGAAAACACCTAACCCCAGACAATGGTTACATTGTGGACGAACAATCGAAGCATCATCTCACGACACTGCGACCAATATGACCGGGCTCGCAAGAACAAACCAAGATTGCTTTAATCATTGAGTTCACTGTTTCCCCTTGCCACCGCTGGCCGTAAAGAACCTTGTTGAAATGAGTGGCCATAATTTTCCGCCACTTGCCACTTGGAAGTTTGTCAGTTCGTCTGCCAATCCTCGGTGGGATAATTGTCCGAATGTTTTTCTCGCGAGCAAAGACATGTGAATGTTCGCTGTCATAACCAGCATCAGCCGTTAGGATCTTTAGGTGAACATTTTTTTCGGCTTCTTTCACTGCTTTTTCAAAATGAACAATATCAGGATATGGACCACGGGATGGCACTCCCGCTAGGACGAGATGGGTATGGCAATCAGAGACAATACCAACCTTTGGATAGCGAGTATATGTTGTCAATTGGTACTTTTCTTCTCCTTTAGCTCTTCTTTTCACAAAATAAGTACTAATATGGTGCGATTCGAAGCCGGTGCCATCAATAGCCGAGAGTTGGATATTTTTTTGCATAATTTTTCTCTGAACCGCAAGAGCGAGAATTTCTTTAATGAGTTTGTCTAAGGTATCTTTTTTGGTTAGCCGATAGGCGGCTTTTTGGAGGGTGGTGAAGTGTGGAATTTCGTTTAATTCGAGTATTTTCCTTAGATCGCTGGAGTCCTGCAATATTTCTTCGATTCCGCGATAATCAGTAGTAAAAAATTCTTTCAGCACTAAGCAGGCGACTAGTTGATGTTGAGTAAACTTCTTGGGACTTTTGAGATGCCGAAATGGTGGTAATGCTCGCTTGGCGGTGGCGTAGGCAACCACCGCAATAGCGTTAGGTGATTTTGATGTTTTTATTACCCAAAGTATATCATGGGCTGTCTATGTTTTCTACGGAGCAGGGCTGACCCAATTTCTGAAATAGTGGCTGATTTCATTATCTACCACATTATCCATTTCTAGAAGCTGATTACATCCCTGACCACTCCTTTTCACACTGTGCGCAACGATTATTGCCAGTATGTTCAAAAATATCAGTAAACTTGTTTGGCTGATATATTTTTTCATCTTCATTCCAGAAAAATTCGTCATCTATAATTGTTTCTACTAACTTGCGTTCACAACCACAAAATTGACAAGAATGTTTTGGAAAAATTATGATTTCTTCATCCATATTCTGATCATTGATCGAATCTAGAAGTAAGTCAACTACTTTAATCGGTAGACGCCATCACCAGCGAATTCAAGATAGCCCTTATCTCTCAAGAATTGTAATTGCTGTCTGATTTTCGGTTTTATATTTTTGTTTTCAGGATGAATGACGGACAAATCTTGCTCAAAGACATACATGTCTTGCAGGGTAAACTCTTTTTTGTTAAGAAAATCTATACAATTCATGATATCCAAAATCCAACCTTTTACATCAGCTTTTTTAACTTGTTTGAGAAATACTGTTTTCTGCCATTTTTCCAATACATCTTTTTTATATAGTTCTTTCCCGTTCTCAATATAAAAAATTTGTCCTGCTTTTGGTATTTTAGAAAAAAGTATGTTTGAACCGACCCAACCAGCTCGTCTAGCACTTTCTGCGAGTGGTTTTCTTTGTTCGATAATTTCGGATACAAAAAAGTGTTTTGGTACAACAAAAAAATTATTTACATCCCACATCTCAACCATATAGCCCATGAAAAAGAAATTTGGTTTTTGAGGTGAATTAATTCTCTTTATCATCTGAGAATAAGCACCCGCAGAAACCTTTTTGCCCATCTTACCTTTTTTGGATTTCAGTTCAAAATCTTCCGCACATTTTTTACAATAAAAATCTGCAACAGGCTTGTTGTTGTCATAATTGTAAATATCATTGCCACAGCTTGGGCAATAAATTTCATTAAGAACCCAAGCCTCACTCAACACTCTAGCTTTTTGAGAATAACTTGTGTAATTGTTAGCTAATTTTGTGTCAAAATTTAAGTTCATAAATTATGCCCCCAGTTTGTCTGGTTTCTTCAAGCTCTTTTTTTCATCAGATTTTAACTTCCTCTCAATTTTTTTTATGTCTTCTTCCGCCGGTAATTTTTCAGGAGTAATTCCTCGACTCAAAAGTGTTCTTCGGACACTTCTATTGTTTGTAATATGTTCTTCGGAAATAGATTGTTCACTTCTCAAGTTTTTACTTTTTGAATTAAAAATAGTGATCTCTGTTGCAAAATCCTTCGCTTTTAGAATTATTGTTGGTTGAAAATCAGCAAGCGCACGACCACTAGGAACACCGAGCCGATTTTTCATTTCTTGAGTTGTATACCCAAATAATGCTTTATCTCCCTTACTTCGTATGAGTGCAAAATTTTTATCACTCCCCGTTTGTTGAAAAATAACACCTGACAACTCTTTTTCTGTCTCTGTCAATTTTTGCCGAGCGTTTAGTCTTTCAAATTCTTGTATTCGTTTCTCAATAATTTCAAATTTTCTTGTTTGCACCGCAAAGTAATTTTGAGCAAATGCAATTTCTTCTTTTCTTGGATCGCCATTTTGAGCAATTAGGTAGCAGGCATACCGAGTAAGCATGATATCTGGAACCTCCTTTTGCGCACCTTTTGGCATTTGGATCGTTTTCCCGACGTCGGCAAAATGATCATTTACACTGTGACCCGTTACCTCACAAGCAGTTTTTGCCTTTGAGATAACAGAGATGAAATTATCCCATTTTGTATAACCCAATAACTGTTGTAAATCACGGGCAAGCCAAAATTCAACACCTTCGCTAGATCTATTGGCATAAGATTCAAAATTACTTATAAGCGATTTAATAATTTCTATTTTCATAAGTCTATTTTAACAATTCATAACTCAAAACACCAAGCGCTTTGGCAATATTGGTAATGGTCGAAAGTGTAGGTGATACATAGGTCGGACCCATGGAAATGGTGACCCTCACAGCCTGGGAAACCCCCACCCGCCATCGCAAGCTCAGGCGTTGCGGGGCAGGCACGGTTTTCCGACGAGCTTCGCTCTGCCTTCCTCCACGGGAAAACAGGTGTTTTCCCGACCCCTTTCCCCTGTAGGGTCACAGTTTTTTCACTGTGTTTTAAAAAACTGTGACCCTACAGAGAATCGAACTCTGATTACCGCCTTGAAAAGGCGATGTCCTAACCGTTAGACGATAGGGCCAATATTCTATATTTTAAAACTATCTATTATATTTACCAATATTTATTAGGAACATCGCCTTTACTATTTAATGTGAAAAGGCTTACCCTATTACCTTGTAAACATCAGCAATTTCTCGTCTGTCAGCGAGAACCGGATAAAAGGTAAAGTAGTTTACCTTTTATTCCAATAACCGTTTCTTGCCCGCCGAAGCCTTGGCGAAGGTGGGGACGATAGGGCCCTAAATCCACTTTTGGCGAATCGGGCGAACAGTTTCAAAGGAACTGTTTTAGCCAAAAACCGACCAAAAACGAACACGCCTAATATAACATTTTTTTGAAAAAAGCCAAGAGTTAGGGTAGGATGTAGTAGTATCTTGGAAGGGTACCAAAGCGGTCATAATGGCACCGATTCGAAATCGGTTGAGGGCGTAAGTCCTACAAGGGTTCGAATCCCTTCCCTTCCGCCAAACAAAATTACAACACACTAAAATTTTTCCAAGGACGGTCCTTGGTAAACTACTATGAACATCTTCGAAAAAGTAAAATCTCTAAACTTTCCGACCGGCCAATATGTCGTGGTTGGTAGTGGTATACTAGAAGCAAAAGGTATTAGAGAAACTCATGATGTTGATGTAGTGGTCACTCCCGAGCTATTTGAAAAATGCAAAACAGAAGGTTGGGAACAGGTTCCATGGACTTATGAAAAAATCGACCAGATTTACTTAAAGAAAGGAGAATTTGAGGTGTACCTAGACGTAAATTGCAGAGATTTTAATCCAACTTTTAGTGAACTTATACAAAGAGCCGAGACTATCGATGATATAACTTTTGCCTCGTTACAAGATACAATTAATTTTAAAAGGGCTTACAATAAACCCAAGCATTTGGCTGATCTAAAACTTATTGAAAAATACTTACAAAAATAAATTCTCATGGGTCCAACCTATTTATTCTCTTTTTAGATTTTAGACAAATCATTTATTTAATTTTATTATATTAGGATATGAAAAATTTTAACGAAATTGAAAAGAGAAAAACCCCAGAGCAAGAAAAACTAGAAGACATAACCGATTATGTTAGAGAAAATAAAATTAGTGGTACAGAATTAAGAATAGCCCATGAAATAGCTTTGGGTATCTCCCCCGAAGAAAGCGGTCGAACAGAAGAAATTAGACAAGAGGTTAGAGATTTGGGTGATAAAATAGAAGAACATACTAAAAATGGCCTACCTATAAACCTGGTGGCAGAATTTATGCTGAAGGTAGAAGAATATGATTTGGCAGATCAAAGTTATTTTAATCTGGTTGACGACCTGCCTATTACCGACAAAGAAAAGAAAATCTTGTACTCGGTCGTGACAGACAAAAGGGTTGGGATTATTACATTTTGGGACCGTCACGCCAATTCAGTGGTCGCTTCTATAGAAATTCCACAAGAAGCTGAAAGGGAAGAGGTCCTACCAAAAGATATTGCTATGGATCTTATTAAAATAATACAAAGACTAAAGGGTTATAAAAAATTAGAAGTTGAATTTATATCTTAGGATAGGAATATCGCTATGTCTATGCTTAAATAGCAATCATGATTATCCTCGCCATCGAGACTTCCTGTGACGAAACTGCAATCAGTATTGTGAAAGCCGAGGGTGATTTAATATCGCCAAATTTTGAAGTGCTTGCCCATATTGTGTCCTCGCAGGTTGCCTTGCATGCCACTTGGGGTGGGGTGGTACCCAACCTCGCCCGGCGCGAACATATTGCCAATCTTATCCCCGTTTTAGAAGAAGCTCTGACTAAAGCCCAGCTCTACACCGAACGTGAACACCCCGAATTATCAAACACTGAGTGTTTGATAATTCGGGAAATTTTGGAACGAGAAGAAGGTCTAGCTGAAAACATTATTACCTTCCTGTCGGAAATTCAGATTCCGAATATTGACCTGATCGCCGTTACCGCCGGCCCCGGCCTTGAGCCCGCCCTGTGGGCTGGCATCAACTTTGCTCGCGCCCTAGCTACGGCTTGGATGAAACCACTCGTACCGGTCAACCATATGGAGGGACATATCGTCTCGGTTCTTGCAGACGGAGAAAGCACTAAATCCAAAAACCGAAATTTGAAACAAATAGAATTCCCGGCGGTGGCCCTGTTGGTGTCTGGGGGCCACACCGAGCTAGTTTTAGTGAAAGCGTGGGGCGAGTACCAGCGACTCGGCGAAACCCGTGACGACGCCGTGGGTGAAGCTTTTGACAAAGTCGCCCGCCTCATTGGCCTACCTTACCCAGGCGGACCCGAGATTTCTAAATTAGCCCAAGTCGCCCGCGCCCAAAACCTGTCTGGTGATTGGTCCCTCCCCCGCCCCATGAAAAATTCTGGCGACTATGACTTTTCTTTTTCTGGTATCAAAACGGCGGTTCGTTACGCGGTTGAAAAAAAAGGAGAATTGACTAACGAAAACAAATTGACCCTTGCCCGCGAATTTGAAGATGCGGTAGTGGAAGTACTGGTCGCCAAAGCAATGTCGGCCTGCAATGAACACGGCGCTTCTACTCTCATTGTCGGCGGTGGCGTTATTGCCAACCAATATCTCCGTGCCCAACTAGAAAAAATATGCACGGAAAAAGGAATCAACCTTCTCCTGCCAACCCTCGAAACTTCCACCGACAATGCCACCATGATCGCGATAGCGGCCTTTTTTCACCAAAACGAAAGCGCGGGCGCGGATGAAATCCGCGCCCGAGGCAATCTGAAACTCTAACTTCAAAAAACCCTTACGGCGTGGTACGATATCGACAATGAATCCCGTTAGAGGTCACGGACACTAAACTTACTTTCACCATGAAAAACAAAATTATTATCAAACTAATTCTGGGTAAAGGCAGGGACAAACAGTCCGTGTCCTACCTCTAACGGGATGAACGAAAAACTACTAAAGCCCTACGACCCCGCGACCACCGAAGGTCGAATTTACGAAACTTGGGAAAAGTCCGGCTATTTTAACCCCGACAACCTGCCGGCCAGCCACACCCAGCCCTTTACTATTATTATGCCCCCACCGAACGCCAATGGGCACCTGCATGCTGGCCACGCTCTTTTTATTACCATTGAAGACATCATGACCCGCTACAAGCGGATGCGGGGTTATAAAGCACTGTGGGTACCGGGTGCCGATCATGCTGGTTTTGAAACCCAAATTGTCTATGAAAAAAAACTAGAAAAAGAAGGTCGTTCCCGTTTTGGCATGGACCCCAAACAGCTTTACGACGAGATTTATGCTTTTACAATCGAAAATAAAAAATATATGGAAGCCGAGATGCGAGCCACCGGCGCTTCTTGCGATTGGTCCCGGGAAAAATTTACTCTCGACGAAGACATCATCAAGAAAACTCAAACTACTTTCAAAAAA
The DNA here is from genome assembly GCA_964355855.1 of uncultured Candidatus Saccharibacteria bacterium. Classification (GTDB taxonomy): domain Bacteria; phylum Patescibacteriota; class Minisyncoccia; order Phycocordibacterales; family XYD1-FULL-46-19; genus XYD1-FULL-44-32. The sequence continues at coordinate 31,489 of CAYHFD010000001.1, forward strand.
ATGTATGATGATGGTTTGGTTTATCGTGGCAAGCGCATCATCAACTGGTGTAGCAAACATCAGACTTCCCTTTCCGATGTGGAAACCGAATTTAAAGAAAAAAAAGAACCGTTTTATTATTTTAAATACGGACCTTTCACTATTGGCACCTCCCGCCCCGAAACCAAATTTGGCGACAAGTATGTGGTTATGCATCCGGCCGACTCTCGCTACCAAGAATATACTCACGGGCAACAAATAGATTTGGAATGGATCAACGGCCCCATCACTGCCACGGTTATTAAAGATGAAGCAATCGATATGGAATTTGGCACGGGCGTGATGACTATTACCCCTTGGCATGACGCGGTTGACTTTGATATTGCCCAGCGTCATCAACTTGAAGCCGAGCAAATTATTGACTTCCGGGGCAAGCTTTTGCCAATTGCCGGTGAATTTGCCGGTCTCAAAATTACCGAAGCCCGACCAAAGATTGTGGAGAAATTGAAAGCCAAAGGTCTGCTTGAAAAAATTGAAGAAGAATATGTCCACAATGTTAAGGTTTGCTACAAATGCGACACCACGATTGAGCCACAAATAAAAGAACAGTGGTTTGTCAAAATGAAACCGCTAGCGGCTAAAGCGATTGAAGCTGTCAATAATAATAAAATTAAATTTATTCCCGACAATTATCGGAAAATATTTCTCTACTGGCTGGAAAACACTTTAGACTGGAACATTTCCCGCCAGATAGTGTGGGGTATACCGATACCCGCCAAAATTTGCGACGCCTGTGGAGCGAGCGTGCCCGATTTAGATAATACAATTACTGCTTGCCAAACTTGTGGTAAGGAAATGCGTGCAGATACCGACACTTTCGACACTTGGTTTTCTTCGGGCCAGTGGCCACAGCTGGTTTTAGGCTATCCCGATGCTAAAGATTTTGCCACCTACCACCCAACCGATGTGATGGAAACTGGTCACGACCTAATTTTTAAATGGGTACCACGGATGGTTATTTTTGGTCTTTATCTAACCGGCCAAGTCCCCTTCCACACGGTCTATATGCACGGTTTAGTTAATGACGCTCAAGGTAAAAAAATGTCCAAATCCAAAGGCAATGTCGTAGACCCAATCGAGATAGCTGAAAAATACGGCATGGACGCCCTGCGTATGGGACTTGTTATTGGCAACCCACCGGGCTCTGATTCGGCCCTCGCTGAAAATAAAATCAAGGGCTATAAAAACTTTGCCAATAAGTTGTGGAATATTAGCCGGTTTATTTTGGAAAATACCGAGGGAATTGATTTTGATCCAAATTTTACGGCTTATAGTGAAGCCGACGTCACCTACCGCGATGAACTAGCCAACCTTATTGGTGACATCACAACTGATATGGAAAATTATCGCTTTCACTTGGCAGCCGAAAAACTCTATCACTACGCTTGGCATCGCTTGGCCGACGACATAATTGAAAATAGTAAAAATATTTTACGGGGCGATGACGAAGAAGCCAAGAAATCGCGTGCTCAGTTTCTCCTTCAATCCTTAAGAACCATTTTGACCGCCCTCCACCCCTTTATCCCATTCGTGACCGAAGAACTTTGGGGTATAATAAATAAAGGTGACACGCTCCTTATGATCGAGCCGTGGCCTCATAATTAATGCCTCCTCAATCGACCCTTGATTTAAGTACCACTATCTTTGCTTTGGTTGGCGGTTTTGTCCCCGCTTTGATTTGGTTGTGGTTTTGGTTGCAAGAAGACAAACGCCGACCAGAGCCAGCTGGCCTTATCGCCCAAACATTTGTCGCTGGTGGACTGGCGGTCACTATCGCCTTTATTGTCCAAAAATTATTGGCCGGTGGTTTACAAAATTTAGGTTTAAGTAGTTTTGATACCAGTGACCCATCTTTTTCCTTGGCCTTTTTTATATCGTCGTTTGGCATACTTCTAGTCTGGGCGGGGGCGGAAGAAATTGTAAAATTTTTAGCCACCTATTTTTCGGTATTTCGTAATCGCAATTTTGATGAGCCGATTGATGCGATGATTTATTGTATTACCACCGCTATTGGTTTTGCCGCAGTAGAAAACACTTTGTTTTTGCTTAGCACTATTTTGTCGGGCGAGGATAGTATTTTTTTTCTTCTCACGGGTAATTTACGGTTTATGGGTGCCACGGTAGTTCATATAGTTTCTTCAGCTATTGTTGGTGGTATGGTTGGTCTGGCCTTTTGTTCACCTAAAATTACTAAAACTTTTGCGGTTGTGTTTGGGTTGTTCACTGCCACTTTGTTGCATGCTCTTTTCAATTTCCTTATAATTACTTCCAGTGGTGAAGAGATGTTGCGAATATTCGTAGCGCTATGGATCGCCGCTATTTTCATTCTATATTTCTTTGAGAAAGTAAAAGTCACAATTTGTCACCCAGCGACTGTGATCACCGCAAAAGAAATAGATATTGATACCGATTAAGTAAAAAATTAATAAATAATTTTATCTAGTATGGCAAAAGATCGACGATCCTTTTTTGAAAGAATTACCGGCACAATTTCGGTAGCCGATGACCGCGATAATTACGAGGAAATAGTTCCCGAGACCAGTCGCCCTGAACCAGATTGGGTAGAAGAGGAAGAGGGTGAACTATCGGTAGATGTTTATCAAACCCCCAGCGAAATAATTATTCAGACCATGGTCGCCGGGGTGAAACCCGAAGAGTTAAATATCAATATCACCCGCGAAATGGTCACCATCAAGGGTACCCGCGAAGCTGCCCGCACTATTGCCGACGAAGACTACTTCCAACACGAACTTTATTGGGGTTCATTTGCCCGGACTATTCTCTTGCCAGCCGAAGTAGAAACCGAGGAGGCCGAAGCAACCGAGAGAAATGGTTTGCTGACAATCCGCCTGCCAAAAATTGATAAGGATAAGTCCACAAAGTTGAAGGTGAAGACGGGACAGTAGACAATTTAATCCACTCTTAAAATATATGACAAAGGGCCGCTCGTTTACGAGCGGCCCTTGTTGCGACCCCGGTTCAGATCATATATATTGCCTTTTCTTGACGAGGGTAATCAACCACCATCCGCTCCAAAGCATTGACGATATCGGAGACACTATGCGGGGAGTAGGATACATATACCTTCCATGCATCATCAGAATCCTTCGGTGGTGATGTCATCTTTGTGACGACAAAACGCACCCCTTTGGTTTCTGAGCACAGAAGTCCAAGATGGACGTGTTCACCCTTCCTGAATGGTTTCTTCTCGTCTTTCCTCTCCTCCTCCCATATCTCTCGGCAATGGGTCATAGGGAATATGTATTCCTTCCCCCTGATGGTGGCTATAAATTTCACACGGTACATCTCGCCAACCCTCCTCTTTTGTTTTTTCGCTCAGTATCTTCAATTAAGGTATCTTATACGGCAAAGGATAGCAAGCACACACGAAAAAGGCCTCCATCACTGGAGGCTTTTTGTGCTTGGGGGCGGGTTCGAACCGCCGACCCTTCGCTCTTCCAGAGCGTTTGGACTATATCATCATCCGTTCTGCTAATAAGCAGAGTTAGGAGGCAGGCGCTTCCCCTCAACTACGCTCGGGGTAAACCCTAAGCTAATCAAGAGTACTCCCTTTCGGGATAGTCTCTACACCTTCCGAGCACCACTTTTGAATTCTAGAATATTCTAAAAACCAAAAGTGGTGCTCGGCTTGGCTCGGGATTGTCCAAAAAATTAATCTTGGGTGTCCCCCGAATTCACCTACTTTTTCGATCCACTTTACAATAGAAAGGCCCGAAGTTTTTTAGGGTCCAGGCGAATGCTCTACCAACTGAGCTACCCAAGCAATTTTTATCTAACCCTTATTTTATAGCATGTCTGAGGCCAGAAATAAAGCCCAGGATCGAGTGAAATTTTACCGCCCCGGAATCGGCAAATTCTGGAACACCCCATTTAGCTGGTTGTAGGCAGCCAAAACTTGGTCTAAATAGGGTTGCAGATAATAGTAGGTCCACAGGCCAATCCCAAGCACTATTACCCACTTTAGAACCGAATAAATCGCCTCTAAACGGCGATAGGACAAGAGTTTTTTCAACATTCGGCGATTATCCTTCCCGATAGCCAAAGACTCCTCTAGTAAGCTTTTTGTTTCCTCATCCATTTGGTAAAAGTATAGCGAACCTGGCTTGGAAAATCAAAGGTTGGGCATCTTCCCTTTCTTCTTTACAGAACAATAAATAAATGATATAGAAAGTAAAGAGATAACCCAACCACAAGGAGAAGCTAGATGGGTACATCGACAAGAGGGCGGAGAGACGTGCTCATCATCCACCCTTATGGGTTCATCACGGAACTAGACAACAGTGGTTCTGCCGGCTCAAAAGCACAAATTGAAAGGGCTCGCGAACTCATCCGCCACCACAAGGTTGCTGAAAATTGTGTTATGGTCTTTCCTCAGGGATATTACCCTCACCGACCGGAGAGTCTAGGTGAGAACATGGTCCGTTACATTCGGAGCTTATCGGAATTTAAGAATGTCTATGTGTTGCAGAGTCCATGTTCGCGAGGCACGGCCACTGACACCATAGCCGCTTATGACATGGTGGAGAAAGACGGGATAGACAGGTCACTTATGTTCCACTTCGTGACCGATCCCGTCCATATGCGGCGCGTACGGTTAATCTGGTTCCTGACCCACCCCCGATACAGAGGCTGGCAGGCCACATTTCACCCGGCTTACGGGCACCAAATGACCGCCAGAGAGCGTAACCTCCGCGAGCCATTGGCTCGCGTCAAGGACGCAGTAAGACTTCTACCTGTGTTCGTTAAGCGACTCATTGGCCGTTGATTCCATCCGTCTAATACAACTACACCCCGGTAGCACTTGTGCTGCCGGGGCAAATTTTATTTACACAAATTTAATTCCTCTTACTGGCACTTCAGCGCCGACCGACACTGGGCTTTTTGGGCCCCCGCCAGCTGATCACAAGCCGCACCGCTGACAATTTTCCTTCAACTCTGTTCAGGATGGTGAACCCGTCGAATCCACAACTTTTTCTTTGGCGACAATTCAGTAACCCTAGAGACAAAGAACTGATGAAAAATCTTGATGGCCACGACCAGGCTGACATCGTTGGGTAGTTATTGGGGTTTCTAAAACCCAAGCTTTATAGCCATAATCGTAATGCGCAGGCGCAACCTTTCTCGATGCGCTAGAGGAATCGTCTCGAAGTCCTTCGTATGTAGCTGTAACATATATAACACCTCCTGTATTACTTACGGAGACCAAAACTTCGGAACAGCTGTCCGGTGTGCATCCTCCCCATGTAGCTTTAACTAATGCAAGCGCCTCACTATTTGAAAGGGTAAGTGGAACAGCGGTGATTGTGAAAGTGGAATCACTTACATCTTCAACAAAGCCTCCTCTAACTGGACGAATAAAAATCTTATATTCACCCGTCTGGAGATTGGAAGAGATAGTCCACTTATAAAGACCAGAGTTCCGGACATTCAAAGCTACATAACCAGCTCCTTGCCCTGAACCTTCTGATCCTTCAACAAGTCCAATGTCAACATTACTTTTTATTGAGTTTGATAACCACTTAATGTCATATGTCTTGCCACCTTGATATTTCTCTCCTCCATTTGGCGAGAGAACGGTGATTGAAGGTTTAGAATTAGAAGACAGAGGAGTGATGTTGGAAGTTGGTGCCGGCTCTTGTGTGACTGGTCCAGATTTTTTAACAAAAACAAAATATCCCACTGTACCAACGAGAATAGCAACAATTACTACTATCAAAACAATATTTACAAATCCTTTTTGATTCATATAATAATTCATAAATTATTTTTCAACTTTATAATTAAAAACTTCTTCCTCAAAATTAAATACTAGGCGAGCTTAAGTAATATAACTCCGTTTTTTATCATACCATGATTTTCTGGCTGGTACCCCAGGCTCCTGGGAAACCCTGCTCCTCCGCTAAAGCTAGCGGCACGCGGGCGGTTTTCCCAATCCTTCCCCGCCTGCCATCGGCTGCGCCATCAGGCAATGGCGGGCAGGCTCCACGGGAGACCAGGTGTTCTCCTCTAAGCCGTTCGGCACGAGCTAGGCCGACCCCACTCCCTGCCGGGGGCACAACTCGTTCCCCTCGTTGTGCCCCCGGCAAGAATCGAACTTACATCAGCTCGTTAGGAGTGAGCCGTTCTATCCATTGAACTACGGGGGCAAAGTAAAAATGAGCTCACGCTCATTTTTGCATAAATTTATAACTTAGGCTATAAGCCAAGCTGAGATTTTATTCTATCCTCATCAAAACCAATGGTCATTTCCGCTGGCCCTGAGGGATTTGAAGGGTCGCTAATAAAAATTACCGGCACGCCCATCTGTCCGCTCTTATCAATCATTTCTTTCGCTTTGGCCCGATCGGCTACCACATCAATATCCTCGAAAGCCACATTATTGGCCTTAAAAAAATCCTTGGCCATATGACAGAAGTGGCAGGTGGAAGTGCTGTAAATGACAACTTTTTTATTCATAAAAATTGAAAACTAAGGGTAATTGACCTATTGTATCACACGCTCTAGATAGTCGGAAATATCATCTGTCAAAGCAGTTTTATTACGTTTTTGGTAACCACAGTCCAAACATTTATGGGTAATAACAAATTCATCGCCATCTTTCTCCAGTTGCTCTGGTTCCATCAATCCCCCACACTCAGACCCTCGATCACCCGGATTTATATCGACATGTTTACTCCACAAACAAAATGGACAATGGTTGGTATAGCCATCACCCTTTACGTCTTTACCACAATAGCCACAAATAAAATCCTCTTTTACTTTTATAAAATTCTCAGCCATAGTGCGGAATACGAGAATCGAACTCGTGTCTATTGCTTGGGAAGCAACCATTTTGCCACTAAACTAATTCCGCAGAAATGATGCCTAACTTGATGTGTGGGTGAACTATATCCGCAAAATTACTACTGGATTTTCATAAATTATACTCGCATGACTCGTTAATTTATGGAAGAAGCAACCATTTTGCCACTAAACCCACACACTAACTTTTGTTTTGGAAAAGTTCTAAAGTTTTACCAATACGCTTGAGAAGCTGATTACGCGCTTGCCCCCTTAATTTTAAACTACTCTCCCTGTTGCGCGCCTCCTCCTCAATCGAATAAGCTTCATAATACAGTAGTTTAAACGGGCGTCTAGATTTGGTTGAACGAACTTTTCCTAAATTATGTTCTTCTAGACGTTTCTTTAAATCATTGGTTGAGCCAACATAAAGATCATGGTCTTTTAAACTTCCTAAAATATACAAGAAGAACATAATTTGAAACAAAAGTTAGTGTGTGGGTAAACTAATTCCGCAATAAAAATTTTAAGAAAAAATATCCGCTAAAGCCTGCCAGCCCGCTGTCCACCAACCACCATTACTTTTATTATTTATTTTAACACTTGAGGTTGATTCTCCTTCCACGATAGTTATGACTTTCTCGCCTGGTTTTAGGACTGAATAATTTTTTCTTATTTCCTCTTCTTGACCTCGATCAGTGCGCAACCAGACTACTTTTTTTTGCAATTCGCTTTTTTGGCCCTCAAGTTCGGTCAAGCTACCTTCAGCTTGTTTTTTACCAGCTCCCGCCAAATGATTTTTAGCATACACGCCCCAAACAGCCTTACTCATAAAAAGCACCAACAGGAGCAAGGCAACAATAGTAACTTTAGAATATATAAACCGTCGCACCCGCCGTCGGCCTTGAAAATCTCTCATATTAGAATTATACTACACTCCATGTTATACGGACGCAATCAGCAGAAATATATCAGAATCATTGCTATGGTGGTAGGAGTGCTTACCATTATTAGCATGGTTGCCTTGTACTCTCTGCCCTTCCTATTCAACTGATTTCATCATCTTTAAGAAAACGTCCTGCGGGATGTTAACCTTGCCGATTTTTTGCATTTTCTTCTTACCTTTTTTCTGTTTCTCCCGCAGTTTCATTTTGCGGGTAATGTCTCCGCCATAAAGATAGTCTGTTACATCTTTGCGTAAAGCCGAAATAGTCCGGGAAGAAATAATTCGTCCCATGGCTTTGGCTTGAATTTTTATAGTAATAAGTTGCTTAGGCAAAAGCTTTTTTAGCTTATCGGCCGCTTCGGCGGCTTCGGTTTCAACTCGTCGGCGAGCCACTATCCGCGTGAAGGCACCAATAATGTCTTCGTTTATCAAAACATCAAGGCGCACGACATCGGCCAGGCGACTATCGATCATCACATATGAAAAACTCGCGTAACCCGAGGTTACACTTTTTACTTCATCAAAAAAGTTTCGCATTAGCTCGCGCAGGGGCATTTCAATAGTCAAGTTAGTCCGGTTATCGCCAAAGTTATCCATATCAGAAATATCGGCTTCATGCTCGTATAAAATAGCCATTAAACTATTCAGATAATTTACCGGTAATATCAATTTAACCTTGACCCAAGTTTCCAATACTTCTTTATTTTTTAAGTCTTCTGGAAAAAGATGGGGGGAATAAATGGTTTCCACTTCATTGGTTTTAATATCACGAACATCGTAGCTAATAGTTGGGGTAGCAATAATGAGTGACAAACTGAACTCGCGACGCAAACGCTCGGTAATTATTTCCAAATGTAACATACCCAAAAAACCACAACGAAAACCTCGCCCCAGCGAGCCAGACGATTCTTCTTCAAAGGATAGCGCGGCATCTTCTAACTGAAGCCGTTCGAGTGATTGACGCAAAATGGGAAAATCATCCTGGCCTTCTGGATAAATACTGGCCCAAACCACCGGCGGAGCGGTTTTATAACCCGGCACCGCCGGCAAAGGATTTATCGGCTGAACCAAAGTGTCACCCACCTTGGTCCCACCAGCCGCCTTGATACCGGTCACCACGTAGCCTATTTCGCCAGCTTTAATTTCATTAATAACTGTTTTGACTGGCGCAAACACACCCGCTTCAAGAATAGTAAATTTTTCACCGGAAGCCGCAAAAACAAGAGTGTCTCCTTTTTTTAGTGAGCCATCTACTACTCGCACATACACAATCACTCCGCGATGAGTTGAATATTCAAAATCAAACACCAAACCCCTAGTGCCACCCCGGCCAGCATATTCAGATTCTGGCGGTGGTATTTTATCAATAATAGTCGAAAACAAACCAACTACTCCTTCTCCAGTCTTACCTGAAACTGCTACAATATCTTCTCGCTTACAACCCAAAAGTTTAACCACTTCTTCTTTGGTTTCCTCTACACGAGCGCTGGGTAAATCTATTTTATTGATCACTGGGATAATCAGCAGATTTTCCGCGCGGGCCATGTCAAGCACCGACAAGGTCTGGGCCTGCACACCTTGGGTGGCGTCAATAAGAAGTAGCACCCCCTCAACCGCCTTTAGTGCCCGCGACACCTCATAAGAGAAATCAATATGGCCAGGCGTATCAATTAAATTTAGAACATAGGTTTTACCCCCAGCCTCATATCTCATCCGCACTGGTTGCATTTTTATCGTTATGCCCCGCTCTCGCTCTAGGTCCATAGAATCAAGAACTTGTTCTTTCATCTTTCGTTTTTCAATCGTCGAAGTCACCTCTAGCATGCGATCGGCTAGGGTTGATTTGCCATGGTCAATATGAGCAATTATCGAGAAATTGCGGACAAATTCATTTCGCATATGGTAATACTAGCGGAAAAAGGACGAAGGGCAAGTTGTCTGGGCTTAAACCTAGATAAAATTATATTTCCTCTTCCTCCACCCGAATTGGTTCCCGCCACACCCTGGCCGACAAAGCATTGGTAAACTCGGCCAACTCGACACTTTTTAAAATAAAAAAAATCAAAATAGCTGACATAATTCCCGACACTCCGGCCCCTAGACCTTGCAAAAATATGCCAACATAAGTCTCCTGATCAACATATGGAGCAAGTAATAGTAAACTATGATAGGTAACAAAACCAGCTACCACTGCCGCGGAAAAAGAACGAAAGGCCGACTGATATACCAACGGACTAAAAGCCCCAAAGTCTCGGCGAAACACCCACCAATAAATAATGGCGTTTAGGGTCAGACCAAGAGAGTAGGCCAAAGGTAGAGTCAAAATAATAGTTCCTGGTACATTGTCGACCCGCAATAGTAATTCTATAAAATAGCGAAAAACTAAAACATTTTTGAAAAAATAAATTAAAATAAAAGCTAAAATAATTACCCCTATCGATGATATAATATTAGCCAAAAGAGGCACTTTAGTCCGACCACTAGCATAATAGACCCGAACAAAAAGCTGCACAAAACTCTGGGCCACAACTGAAACCACAAACACCGCTAAGCCCGCGGCTACTAACCTAGTGTCTGACCAACTAAAATTTCCCGCCCCCAAAATGACGCGCACGATTTGGGCGCGCAGGACAATAAAAAGCACCATGGCCGGCAGTGACCAAAAAAAGATGTGGCGAATCGCCGTTTCTATTTTACCGACAAATTTTTTGGTTTCCCCTCTCGAAAAAAGAGCAGCTAGAGTTGGAAAGGCGGCCACCGAATAGCTAACCCCAATTATAATAAGTGGGACCGATTGTAAGTTAAAGGCCAAATTAAATACTGTAATTGAACCGACGGCCATCAATGATCCAAGGGCCACCAAAACCGCTAGCGATATTTGATGGGTGGCTAAAGTAAGGGTTCGAGGCAAAGACATAAACACCACTTCTTTTATTTCTTTGAAATTTATATGAACTGTAAATGACGGCAATAGACCAAGCCGATAAACACTGGGCAGTTGAATGAGCATGTGCAAAACAGCGCCAACAATCACACCCCAGACCAATCCAACCAAACCCATTGTTGGATAGAAAAAAACTATACCCACAATTATACCAAGATTGTATAAAACTGGACTTAGAATATACGCAAAAAATTTACGATAGCTTTGGGTTATGCCACCCAAAAAGTTAGACAACCCCAAAAGTAGGGGCGATAAGAGTAAAATTCGTGAAAGTAAAATCAATTCTTGTTTAGCTTCTGGCGTAAAACCCGGGGCAATCAAACCAGAAAAATACGGCATTGTTATGAAAAAAAACAAACCCATTAAACAGGTCGTTCCCACAAACACCGTACTAACACCACTTAAAAACCGGCGAACTTTTTCTTCTCCTCCTTCCTCTTTCTTTTTTAAAATAAAAGGAATTAAAACAGTGACAGATACCACCGACGCAAATGTGACATAAATTAGGTCAGGAATCCGAAAAGCCGAATAATATATATCTAGTTCGGTGCTGGCCCCAAAAGTAGAAGCTAACAAGCGGTCGCGTAGTAGAGCCAGCACTTGGGCCGCCAGTGAGGACATACCCAAAAGAAAGGCTGCTTGATGCAAGCCACTCCATTCCTTATACAAAAGTGAGAGTAGTCTAGTTACCACCTTAGCGGGTACTTAATTGGCGGGTTCGCTCGCCACTTCGTCAGCCTTGGCTGTATCATCACCTCCTTTGGTTTCATTGCCTGTATTTTCTTCTTCGCCACCTTTATTAGTATTTACCCCACCCACTCCAGCCAAAGCGTCGCGACCCGCCCGAATATTACGGATTATTTGTTTAACTTCGGCATTGTCAGGGTTAAATTTAGCAATCAATTCAAATTGCTCAATCGCTTTATCAGCTTGACCATTTTCCGCGTAAGCTAGACCCAAGAAATATGAAGCATTAGCATTTAGACCATTTGGACTAAGGGCCAAGACCCGTTGCATAGCGCTAATTGCTCCCACAAAATCACCCGAGCGGTAACGCAAGAAACCAAGTTGAAAATATAGACCCGAATCATTGGTAATAGTTTGCACCGCCTGTTCTAGGCGACGAATAGCCGCCGGCGCGCCAGTATTTTGAATATCTAGTTGGGCTAATAATAATATAGATGAACTGTAGTTAGATTTAATAGCCAGAGCTTGTTCTAGGTAGTCTCGGGCCGAAGTAAATTTATTTTGACTGATCTCTAAGCGCGCCAAAGCCAGTAATATCTCGGGATTATTTTTGTTGACCTTCAAAGCAGTTTGGTAGGTCGACAATGCCTGTTCGTAGGCCCCCGTTACCCCCAGTCCAGCTAGATACTCATAAACATTACCCAAAGACATAATATTAGCACTGTCAGATGGATTGATTTTGACGGCTTCTTCACTAGAACCAATAGCCGCGGTAATAACATTTTGTAACAATGGTTGAATCTCTTCGATTTTACCTTCACTTGATGATAATAATTTGTTTAGTTCCTGAATTTTAACACTAGAGAACACGCGAAAATATAATGGATCGCCATTATTTAAATTGATGGCCTTTATTATATTAGAACTGGCCGACTCAACATTACCCACACTTAAGGCCGACAAGGCTTTTTGATAAGTAATAACCGACCACATGCGCTGAACCAATAAGTAGCCACTAGCGATGGTGATAATTAGGATTAGCACTAACACCAAAAGCGACACAAAATAGTTACGGGGATTGGAATAAAATTTTATCGACAGTTGAGGTAGAGTTTTGCCGGCCACTAAAGAAGCCACAAAAATACCGGTCATAATGAAGAGGAAGGCAAAACCAAAAGCATCTGGGGTATAGACAATAGACATGACCCAAAAATAGACCATCCCAGTAAAAGATGAGACGATTAGAAACTTGGTTAAAGGGTCACTGGGTATATTTTTAGACGCCTGCCAGGCGGTATAGAGAATAGCAAATATAAACAAGAGCCAAGCCAATATCCCCACCGCCCCGGTCGTCACCGCAAAGGTCGGTATAATACCCACCGCATCAGCAAAATTAACATTCCAATATTGCATTTCATTGACCAGACGTGGTTTATGAATTGACCAAGCGCTACTAAAATTACTTGGACCCACTCCGGTCAACGGATCTTTCAGTAACACCTCTTTTATCACCCCACCTGTACTAAGCCAACCCGGCCGAACCTCAACAAACGAAATATTTAATTGGTTATAAACAGAACCAAGACCGTCAGCCAACAAACCACCAGGTCGACCCAAAATCAAAAACAGTAAAGCAATTAAAAGAACGAAAAAAGATGGCCTAAATATTTGTTTACCCTCCATACTGTTTTTGATTGTTTCCGGGGCATCCCCAGCTGTTCTTGAGGCGATAGAAAATACAAAAGTAAAAAGAGCCACTAGTCCAACCGCTAGCCAAGCAATAATAAAGTTGGTTAAAGCCAACATAAACACCGACAGAGAAAGTGAGGCAATAGCTAACCACTTTAAAATTCTCTTACTACCCAAAATTGGCAATTCAAGCATTAATAACGAAATGATAGCGGTAAAACCAAAATAAACACTCATTTCATACCATTTACCGATCAAGGTCTGAGGTAAATAATTAAAAATACCTGGTGCAAATGTACCACCAATTAAAAATACTAAAATATGAAATAACGCCACTACTACCGAAACTAACGATAAGGTTAGAAAGAAATTAAATAATCGTTTACGACTATCAAACATCATCATTATCAGAAAAGACAAGAGTGATAATGCCAATATCGATAACATGGTTCCCGACTGATAAAGTGGTCCAACCAAAGAATACTTTGGACTAGGAGAAAAAATACCCGCAATTAGGAAAGCAATCGGTAAAATTGGTAGAGCAAAGGTAATAATACTTTGAGGTAGTTTTATTTCCCCGGCCTGGAGTCGACCAACAATCCACAAGGCAATAGCCACCACCAAAATACCAAAAATAAAAAACTTCTTACTTACGTCTGGAGCCAGACCAAACATTGGAAAAGTTACCAGCGGTAAAAGAACTGCCCCTACAAACAGAACCCAAAATGAAGCCAGATCGGCGGTAATAAAAGATTTAATTGTAGGCTGAACTTCTTTGTCCATCAAATTTTTGACTATAGGCATATTATTTATTATCAGTTAGCTTTATATTTTTTTATTAGTATACTAGATTTGAGCTATAACCTCCAGTATGAAGCCTATCCCCCACCAATCCAAAAATCGCCTTACTGGTTGTATTTCTATCAGAAAAGCGGCCGAGATTTTACTGGTTTCCCTATCAGCCCTTAGAAAATGGGACCGAATGGGGATATTAAAGGCCTACCGCAACCCAAAAAATAATTATCGCCTTTATCACATTAACGATTTACAAAAATTTGCCCAAGAGAAGGGCCTAAAATCTAAACCCAAACGAATATTAAAAGACTGAAAGCAAAAACCCCCGCGTAAGCGGGGGTTTTCGATATAATTGCCTTTTGTTTATAAGCCGAATTCTGTACCGAGCACCACTTCTGACACCCACATTCTTATTAGAAAACACTAAGTAAGTGTAAATTGATTTGCTAGTGAAAGTTAGACAGTCAGTAGCAGAAGTGGTGCTCGGCGATAGCCATTTATCTGGGATGACTGTCGCCAGCCACCTCAAGCGGCACAAACCAGTGCAAAGCACTGGAGTACGACCTTGCATTCGGGTAGGTATTTTGCCGTTTCAATCTTCAGGTTTCCCTGAAGCTTCACCCCAAAGGGTGCCTTTGCCTCTCGGCTAGGGCGTCACTGCTCTCAACCCTCGGATTGCTCCGGACAGGCGTTACCTGCTACCTTGTTCCACCATCTAAAGATAGTGGGAATGTTCGGACTTTCCTCTATCAGCCCGCCCAATCGGGCAAACTGACAGTAGCTATCCAACAAAAGGCAACCTAAATTATAACATTTTTAGGCAATACAAGCAATATATCCTCTATAATTTTAAAACTTAACCTCAACTGGATTTCTAGCCCCTTCCTCCCCCGCGCCTAATTCAAAAAACTCCCGTTTGGTGAATTTAAAAATGCCAGCGATAAAATTTGAAGGAAAACTTTCTATTTTGGTGTTCAAATCACGAACATTGCCATTGTAGAAACGACGAGCGGCCTGAATTTTATTTTCGGTATCACTAAGTTCACGTTGTAGCTCTAGAAAATTAGTATTGGCTTTCAAGTCGGGATAACTTTCCGACACCGCAAACAATGACTTAAGCGCGCCACTAAGCATATTTTCCGCTTGTTCATGTTCTTTCACTGTTCCCGCTTGCATGGCCATTGTCCGAGCTTCGGTGACTTTGGCTAAGGTGCCTGCTTCGTGACCAGCATAGCCCTTGACTGTATTCACCAAATTAGGAATCAGGTCATAGCGCCGTTTGAGCTGAACATCGATATCCGCCCACGCTTCCTTGGTGCGATTAACCAAAACCACAAAACCGTTATACATAACACCAAGCCAAATTAACACCAGAGCCACCAGGGCGATAATATTAAACTCCCACGGAATCAAATCAAAGAAACCACTTAGGATTAGCAAGATTGCAATAATTCCCACAATAATATTAGACATAAAAGTTATTAGATTAACCTATAAATCACTTAGCCACAGGATAACAAAAAAACCGCTAAAAAGCGACAAAAAAAACCACCATCTTTAGAATGGTGGTTTTTTTGTCGCTTTTTATTTAACCAAACTTAAATCCCTAATACCCCATTCCCATATCGCCACCACCACGGGTGGGCGGTTCTTCTTTTTTCGGAATCTCGGTGATCGCCACGCCAATAGTCAAATAGTTGGCCGCCACTGATATAGCATTGGTAAAAGCCATTTTGGTTACTTTGAGTGGGTCCACAATGCCCGCTTTTTTCAAGTCTTCAATCTTATTAGACGCCGCATTAAACCCTAGCCAGGTCCGCGCCGACTTGTCTTTGACTTCCGCTTTTTTGGCTTTTAATTCGTCCATAATAATGACCGCTCCTTCTCCACTATTTTCGATAATCGCAGTGAGTGGTGAACACGCCACTTTTTCTAAAATTTCACGCGCATGGTCGGCCACTACATCACCACTGTTCTCGCCAGACATCGTGAGACTAACATTAAAGAGAGCAATTCCTCCCCCTGGCACCACCCCTTCTTCCATCGCCGCGCGCGTCGCGGCCACCGCGTCTTCCACTCGTTGTTTAAGTTCTTTTTGGGCCGATTCGGTTGGCGCCCCAATTTTTATTACCGCTACCCCGCCGGCCAACTTACCAATCCGCTCGACCAACTTTTCTTTATCATATTTAGACTCGGTTTTGGCTAGTTGGGCCTTAATTTGGGTCAAACGATTTTCAATATCCACTTTTTTACCCTTACCACCAACAATAACTGTTGAATCCTTAGACGACACAATTCGACGCGCTCGACCTAGTTGAGTCAGCTCAACACTTTCTAATTTTAAACCAACGTCTTCCGAGATTACTTTGCCACCAGTAACCACGGCAATATCCTCCAACATTTCTTTCCGGCGGTCACCAAAACCCGGCGCCTTGATGGCCACACTGTTAAAAATACCCCGAATTTTATTTACAATAAGAGTCGTCAACGCTTCACTGTCCACATCTTCAGCAATAATCACCAAATCTTTTTTCCCGCTTTGGGCCATCTTTTCAATCAAGGGCAAAATATCTTTAATTGAAGAAATCTTTTTATCGGTGATGAGAATATAGGGGTCTTCGTATTGGGCCTCCATTTTTTCGGCATTAGTGACCATGTAGGGCGCAATATAGCCCTTGTCAAAAGACAAACCCTCTACCACTTCCGAGGAATTGGAAATAGTATTGGAGTCTTCAATGGTTATCACCCCCTCCTTGCCGACCGTTTTAAACACCCCCGCGATCAGCTCGCCAATTTCCTCGTCTTTAGCCGACAGAGTTGCTACTTCTTTAATTTTACCAGCGTCTTTGACAGCTTCCGCCTGACTTTCTAAAGCTAAAATAATTTCGGCACTACCCTTTTTTATTTCATCGGCCAAGCGAATAACATTAAACCCGCGGTCAGCAATCGCTTTTTCTCCTTCGGCAATTAGGGCTTGAGCTAAAATAATCGAAGTAGTGGTACCATCACCCACATTGTCATTGGTTTTATCAGCCGCTTGTTTCAAAAGTTCCGCCCCTAAATTTTCAAACCGATCCTCCAACTCAATTTCCTTGGCCACCGTCACCCCATCTAAGGTGACTTGAGGAGCACCATAACTTTTTTCGATGACCACCGCGCGCCCCCGCGGGCCAAGGGTCATTTTGACCGCCTCGGACAACTGATCAATTCCGCGTTTCAAAGCCTTTCTGGCTTCATCATTAAAATAAATTTTTTTAGCCATATTTTATTATTCTTCGATTATAGCTAATATATTTGTCTCACTGACAATGAGATATTTTTCGTCATTAATTTTTATTTCGTCCGGTCCATATTTGGAAAAAATAATATGCTGACCTTTTTTAACCCGAAGGGGAATAATTTTGCCATTTTCGTCAAGACGGCCTTCTCCTACTGCTACCACCACCCCTTCTTCTGGACGCTCTTTATCTACTGTTTCGGGAATAATAATTCCAGACAGACTTGTTTTTTCTTGGTGCGAAGATCCAACCTCCACCAATACTCGGTCACCAAGGGGCACAATCCGTATTTTGCTTTTGGTCTTTTTCATAGCGTAAAATTCAAAGCGTTTTTAAGCACTTTGATGATAAATAAAGCTAATAATACAAGGCTATTATAAGAGCGCGGGGGGTAACAGTCAACACCCCCTCCACCCAGCGTCTCAATTTAAATTGTTGCAATTTTAATAATATTTTGTATACTTGATTGGTAACGGATTCTGGCCTGAAACACATTAGGTACAGGATTACTCATTTCGCAAGAAATGTTCCGCTAACAACTATCTCATGGAAACTATAGCCCCTTTTCTACCTTGGCTACAAATTGTATTGTCCGTCCTCCTAATCGCTCTTATTTTGCTTCAGCAAAATGACTCAAGTTTGGGTGGTAGTTTTGGTGGCTCTGACTCGGCCACCCATGTCCATCGTAAAAGAGGAGCGGAAAAATATGTTTTTAATTTGACCATCGTAGTAGCAGCCTTGTTTATCGTAGCCGCGATTCTTTCTCTCTTTATCTAGTATTCCTTCTATCAAAACTGGCTCCTTAAACTATTCACCACACAATAGAACTGTCTCCCTTTATCTGTAAAAATTAGTAATCATCCATGTTGAAAAAGTCTGAGCTGGCAAAAACAATCCGCTCTTTACCTCAAAAAAATAAGTTTGTCTTAGTTGCTTTGGTAGCCGTTGGCACCCTGTGCCTAGTTGGAGCATTTTGGATATTCAATAATAAAAACCTCATAGAAATACCAGAAACCGGTGGTAAATATTTTGAAGGAGTGGTGGGTGCCCCCCGTTTTATTAACCCCCTACTCGCCATTTCTGATACCGACCGCGATTTGTCAGCTTTGATTTATTCCGGTTTAATGCGCAAGGATAAAACCAACCGACTCGTGCCCGACTTGGCTGAAAGTTATAAAATATCCGACGACGGCCTAACTTATACCTTTGTTCTACGAGATAAATTATTTTGGCACGATGGCACACCGCTGACTACCGCCGACATCGTTTTTACTGTTGCCATGGCTAGTAACCAGGAAGTAAAAAGTATCAAAGCTGGCACTTGGAACGGTATTACCGTTAGGGCCGAGGATAAACAAACCGTAGTATTTCATCTACCCCAATCTTATTCATCTTTTTTGGGTCAAACTACTTTGGGTATACTACCGGCCCATATTTGGAAAGATGTTCCGACAAATAATTTTTCTTTTAGTGAATATAATATAAAACCAGTCGGCTCTGGTCCTTACCAGTTGGTTGATATAAAAAAATCTGCTGCTGGTTTGCCTGAATACTATGAACTTTCACCTTTTACCCGTTTTGCCTTAGACACACCACATATTAAAACTTTGCGCCTATACTTCTTTCCTAATGAAAATGACTTGCTCCAGGCTTTCGAAGACAAACATATTGATAGCCTAAGCGGTATTACTCCCGAAACAGCCCTCCGTCTTTCCCGTTTAGGACAAAAAGTGAACAAATCGAGTCTGCCACGAGTCTTTGGTATTTTCTTTAATCAAAACCAAGCTGAAGTCTTTACCCAAAGTGAAGTAAGAGAAGCCCTAAACGAAACTATTGATAAAAAATATATCGCTGACAAAATTCTAAAGGGTTATGCTCGACCCCTTAATGGACCTCTGCCCCCCAACTCTTTTTCTTATGAAGCCGAAAAGTCTACGCCAATGAGTCAAAAAATAGAACGAGCTAAATCCCTTTTGGCTAAGGCTGGGTGGCAGGCTGGCCCCGACGGTGTGTTAACAAAAAAGGGTTCTAAATCAAACTATCGCTTAGAATTTACTATCACCACAGCTGATGTGGCCGAATTAAAAAGTATTGCGACTCTGGCAAAAAATCAGTGGGAAAAATTGGGAGCGAAAGTAGAAATAAAAGTTCTTGACACCTCGACCTTGCAACAAAATGCAATTCGTCCACGCAAATACGACGCTCTATTATTTGGCATTGCAACTGGTGATGATGGTGATCTATATCCATTCTGGCATTCCTCACAAAGACTGGATCCGGGACTTAATATTGCGATGTACACCAACGCTGAAAGTGATCGACTACTTGACCGCATCAAATTAGAGCCAAACTACCAAGCTCGCACCAAACTTATTTCCCGATTTTTTCAAGAAATAAACAAGGATCGTCCGGCTATATTTATTTACAGTCCAGATTTTATTTACATCGTGCCCAAAGAATTAAAAGCATTTT
Organism: uncultured Candidatus Saccharibacteria bacterium; assembly: GCA_964355855.1. Classification (GTDB taxonomy): domain Bacteria; phylum Patescibacteriota; class Minisyncoccia; order Phycocordibacterales; family XYD1-FULL-46-19; genus XYD1-FULL-44-32. Next base: position 51,140 of record CAYHFD010000001.1, read on the forward strand.
CATTACCCAACATTAGTATTCCCGCCGATCGTTTTGCCACTGTTTATCAATGGTATGTAAAAACCGACCGAGTATGGCCAGTTTTTGCTCCCAAAAAACAACTACCACCACTTCAACCGTCAATAATTAATAAATAATAGTAAATAAAATAACAACTAATATCATGCCCCCAATCAGAAAACCCAATCCTAGTAAAAACTCCAACCCTCGTCCAGCCCAACAACATGGACAAGCCCCAACCTCGGTCGGGACTCGCCCCCCAGGCGAACGGGCGGCTTTGGGGTCAAATAAGAATCGTAGTCCACGCCCTCCTCGAGGACGGCATTTTGGTAGCAACAATCAAAAAGAGGAGAATAACAAAGCCAACAAAGCTATACCCCCAATCGCCCCCGGTGTTATCCGTATTATTCCCCTTGGTGGCGTCGAGGAGGTTGGTAAAAACATGACCGCCATTGAAATGGGTGACGATATTGTGGTTGTCGACATTGGTTTACAATTTCCCGATGAAAACACTCCGGGTGTTGATTATATTATTCCCGATACCACCTATCTCGAGTCAAACAAAAATAAAATCCGAGGAGTTATTATTACTCACGGTCACTTAGACCATATTGGTGGTATTCCCTATGTCATGCCCAAGATTGGTAACCCCCCAATGTACACCAGTATCTTAACTTCGGTTATGATAAAAAAAAGACAAGAAGAATTTGTTCATTTGCCGAAGCTAAATATAAATGTGGTGGAACAAAAAGATACGGTGAAGCTTGGTAATTTTAAATTACACTTCTTTGGTGCTACTCACACCATTCCCGACACTTTAGGCATTATTTTGGAAACGCCTTTTGGCAACATCATTATGACTGGTGACATAAAAATTGAAACCGTCAATAATGAACCAGTGCCTTTTGAGGTTGAAACATATAGTAAACTTGGAGCGGAAAATAATCTCTTACTTATTGCCGACTCCACTAATGTTGAAAAAGAAGGCTTTTCCTTTCCCGAAAAAGTAGTTCATGACAATCTAAAACAACTTATTGAACGCGCCCCGGGGCGTATTGTTGTCAGTACCTTTGCTTCACTTTTTGACCGTATTGTCTATGTGATTCAAGCGGCCGAGCTGTTGGGTAAAAAAGTGGTAGTCGAAGGTCGCTCGATGAAAACCAATGTCGAAATTGCTCGCGAATTAGGCATACTTAAAGTCAAAGACTCGACGATTGTCAGCGCCGACCGAATGGAAGAATATCCGGAAAATAAACTGGTCATCTTGGCCACCGGCGCCCAGGGCGATGAATTTGCCGCCCTCATGCGTATTTCCAACAAGACTCATAAATATGTGAAATTACACAAAGGTGACACGGTCTTACTATCCAGCTCGGTTGTCCCCGGTAATGAAAAAAGTGTGGCCCGTCTTAAAGACAACCTCGCTCGCCAAGGGGCCCGGATTTTGCATTATGGGGTAGCCGAAATCCACTCTTCCGGCCACTCCTACCGCGGTGAAATTGAATATATCCACAAAATGATTAAGGCCAAATATTTTATTCCTGTTCACGGTAGCCACTACATGCTACGAGTCCACGAACGGGTGGCCCAAGAACTGGGGGTTAAAGATGAAAATATTATTGTCCCCGATAACGGTAGTGTTATTGAAATCGCCGATGCTGGCAAAAAGTTTTACCTGCTAAAAGAAACTGCTTCGAGTCGGGTAGTTATGGTCGACGGTCTGGGTACCGGTAATGTCGAAGAAGTGGTTATCCGCGACCGCCAGCTTCTATCCCAAGATGGCATGTTTGTGATTATTGCCACGATTGATGTTAAAACCGGCAAGGTCCGCAAATCACCAGATATTATTTCCCGTGGTTTTGTTTATCTAAAAGAATCCCAGGATATGCTGCACACCGTTCGCAACCTCATTAAAAAATCGATCGAAGACTCAACCAGTAAGATGCATCCGGTCAATTTTGACTATGTTAAAAATACGGTGCGTGAGGAAGTCGGACGATACCTATTTCAAAAAACCCACAAACGACCAATCATTTTACCTGTTCTAATCGAGGTTTAACTACCACCTAAACTCATAATCTGTGACCAACCCTAAACTTTTTACCCCCCAAACTCTTCGGCGCCACACCTATATTGCGGTTTTATTTTTAACTTTAAACGGTTCTTTAGTCTCTTATATAAACTCTAGCTTCCTATCACAGCTAGTAGGAGAAAAAGCTATCGGCTGGATTTATATCGTCGCGTCCCTCATTACCATTGCCGGTTTTTGGGCCTTACCTTTTGTTTTAAGAAAAAACGATTTACGACAAATACTATTGATAACTACCATGGTTATGGTTACCGCCACAGGGCTGTTAGGCTTAGTGGCACAGCCCACGGCCATTTTGATTGCTATTTTTTGTATTTTTTATATTGCCGGTGCTCTAGCCCGTTATGTTTTAGATTTATATCTTGAAAATATATCCGTCGACAAAGTAACCGGTGGGATTAGGGGTTTATTTTTAACCATTATAAATGTCGCCTGGCTGGCCTCGCCACTTTTGGCTGGTTTTATGTTAAACGGCACCGCAAATTACCAGTTGGTTTATTTGGGGGCCACGGTTATTGCCCTGCCTTTGTTTGCCATTATTATTTGGGGACTAACCAAACAGTCAATAAAAAATATTCCGCCGGTTTCCCCTGTCTCGTCTTTTGCTATCTTATTTAAACCTCAATCAGATTTTGATCGTGATATTAAAAACATCATTTCTATTGATTTATTGCTAAACTTTTTTTATTCCTTAATGGTGGTTTACACGCCAATCTATTTATATCAACACATTGGCCTATCTTGGGACCAAATTGGTTTAGTGTTTACAGTTATGCTTTTACCGTTTGTCCTGCTTGATTACCCCCTTGGCCTATTGGCTGACAAAAAAATCGGTGAAAAGGAAATTTTGGTTGGTGGTTTAGTTATTATGGGCCTGGCCACTATCGCCCTATCTTTTATCAGTGGCGCTGGACTGGCGGTTTGGGCCTCACTTCTTTTTATTACTCGTATTGGCGCTGCTTCGGTCGAAGTCGCCAAAGAAATTTATCTGTTCAAACGAATCACCCCGGGCGACACCTCGATTTTGTCCCTATCGCGTATGATGGTGTCATTTTCTTATATTATTGGGCCCGCCCTGGCTACCGTTTTTCTGGCTTTTTTTGATTTTCGTTTTATTTTCCTTGCCCTTGGCATAATTGTCCTACTGGGTCTACGACCAGCCCTCGCTTTAATCGACACTAGATAGCAAACCCGTAATCCACCATTTGGCCTTGCTAAATTTAGTCCTTGGTGGTATTTTGGTAGCTGTTTTGATCTTGCCTTGTTCAAGGGGAGCGAGGCAAACTCATTGGAGACAGTTGTTTTATGCCAAAAGCCAATTTGTTGTTGTCGATGGTCGTTGTTGTCTTCCGGCGGACCAACTCTGGAACAATCCAGGACGAGGTGCGTCATGACCTTCGAGTTCCAAACGGTGTTGATCTCCCGCCAAAGGGTGGTGAATTCAATGTCAGAGGGGGCCTACCCGGTATATTCGGTGGGGTTTGCATCGTCAAACCCGGCACAAATGGAACCTGTCAGGTCAAGCGGGTCTCGACGCACAGAGACCCCGCCTTGGCTACCCTACGGGTAAAACTCGCCCCCCGCTAAACGACCACTCCAACCCATACCGACCGCCAACATCAAACCAGGTGCTGGCGGTTGTCTTTTTATTAATGAGTTTCACTTTCTTTTCGAAAAGTTTTATATCTAAAGCGAGACTATTCCGTTTGATTTGCCTTGCACAGGGCGACGGCCCGAGCAGAGCAAATTTTCAGCAGAAAATTATGTGTGCAAATCAAACGGAATAGGCGAGCGCCTATTTCATCAACTGTCGCAGGTGACAATACTCGCACTTGGCATCAGCGCAAGTTTTGTCCCAAAATGATAAGGTGAGAATTTCCGTGGCTACTTTTTCAATAACCATTTTTAAATTGGCCACCTTCGCTTCACTCACTTCAAATTTTTCTTTTTTATATTTACCACTATCGCTGGGTTCGACAAAGTCTATTTCCCCCGAGATCATTTGGTATTTTTTATCTTCAAATAAATCCAACAACAATTTGTAAAATACCAGTTGCCGAAAATAGTTACCATCGGCATCTTTAGTCTCGCCCAAAATTTGGTTGCGACTTTTAGGCTGGCCGGTTTTATAATCCACCACATTGATCTCGGCCCCAGTACCAACAAATTCAACTTTATCTAAGTTTCCCTTCAATTTAATATCCGGTGTCAGTAATACCCCTTTGATTTGAAATTCGGTTAAAACATTAAGATTAAATTTACCGTCATATTCATCATACCAACCCGACAACGCTTCCTCGCCTTTAGCCAAACTATCAGTAAAATCACTAGCGGTTAAAGACTGGGCTTGCAACCGTCGCTGAAAGCTAGCCAATAATGATTCCTTGGTTAAACCTCTGCTCTTTCCTTGGGCAAAAACATCTTGCAAGGCACCATGAATTGCCAGTCCATATAACTGGTGTTTGGCCGGCACCGCTGGTAGGCGAATAAGATTGCGGTAAAAATATTGCCACGGACAAGTTAAATAGTTATTAAGCGCCGTCACCGACAAACCCTGCTCATGAAAAAGTTCGGCCACAAACTGCATATCCCGCAAACTACTTTCTGTTACTGATTCTGGCAAAAGAAAAACAGCGCGCTCTTTTTTACTATCACTATTCCACTTTTCGGTCTCTATGGCTTGAACCAATTCTGGTCGCAAATCGGTCACAAACCGGCTAGGGACTTGTTCCCGACCGGTTTCCCCAATTTTAGAATAGGTAATAGTCACCGCCTGCTTTCCTCTAGTTAAAGCGACATAAAACAATCGCCGTTCATCGGCATCATCAGTCGCCAACACTTCCGCTTTTTGGCTTTCGGCGGGCAAATCATAAACCTCGTTTAGCAGTTTTAATTTGTCGCGGTTTTGGCGCCCACCAAAGTGACCATCGTAAACCCCCACGATATAGACCTGGTCAAATTCCAAACCCTTGGCTTTGTGGGTAGTCATTAGACGCACTTTACCTTTATAACCTTGACCGGCTTTTTTCTTCAGTAAAACTTTATGTTTCTGGGCAATATTTAAAAAGGCCAAAAAATCCGCCAGGCGCGCCCCGGGGCGACTGGCCACGACCGAAGCCGCCAAATCAAAAAAAGTCGCGATTGTTTCTAGTCGTCCCCGAGCTTTATGATCAGTTATTACAAACTCGATCAATTTTGATTCTTTAAGCAACCGCTCCATAAACGGTAAAAGATTCATATTTTCACTAGCCACCTTAAGCAACGATAATTGATCAAAAAGTTTAGCCTCTTTTTCTTTTAGAATTTCAATCAGCTCTCGCTTGGCTTCATAGGCTTTACGGATATAGCTATAAGTAGCAAGTGGCGCTAAACCAAAAAAATCAATATGAAGTAACCGGGCCAATCTTTCATTGTCGCCAAAATTATTTAGTGCTTCAAAAACCGTAATCATTTTCTGCACATCGAGGTCTGACAACAAGTCATCGTCCGACTCGACCGCCACCGCCAAACCCCACTTACGCAAAACAGCCGAGAGTGGTAAAGCATCACGATTGTCCCGATATAAAACCGCAATTTCATGTGGTTCGACCCCAGCCGTAATTTTAGATTGAATATCCTTGGCTAAATAAAAATATTCGGTGATCGGGGAGTCAAACTCGCCCACTTTAATCAAAGGCCCCGCTTTTTTACCAAAAGCCACCAGGGGACTTTTGCTCGGCAAAACCGCTTCAGCCTGATCTAAAATAGCCTGCCCAGAACGATAGTTATCAGTCAAAGTTATTACCCTTGATTTGGGGTATAAACGGGAAAAGTAAAAAAAGTTTTCGAGTGAGGCCCCTTGGAACCGAAAAATGGCCTGTTTTTCATCCCCCACCACAAACAAATTTGGATTATTATGAAAGCTGGCAATTAGTTCCAAAATTTTATTTTGGGCATTGTTAGTATCTTGATGTTCATCAACCAAAATATATTGATGCTCCTCTTGCAACATTGAAAGCAAAGTGGTATTACTTTTCAACTCTCGCAACACCTCCATAATCATGTCGTTAAAATCGTAAAGTTTTTTCTCGTTTAAACTGGCTTCATAGGCTTCATAAACTTCAGCCAACTCCAAATTTTTATCAATCTCCCGTCGTAATTTTTCGTAAACTTTTTTTATTTTACCTTTATAGGCGCCCTGATCGTGACGTAAATCAGAAATATTGGCATATTCCCTATCGGCTTTAACGCAAATATTTTTATACTCTTCCACACTAACTCCCTCCCGTTTTAAGTCACCAATGGTACCAACAATACCGCGCACATAATAAGTGGGGTCACCATAGGGTCGTAATAGTTTAAGGGGTAAACTATCAATTATTTTTTCTACAATCCCAATCTGATCGATTTCGGTAATACTAGCCGAACCAATGATCCGCGGAAATTCCTCGGGATAATTTTTAATTATGTTGTTACAAAAACCGTGAAAAGTACTAATCACCACCCGATAGGCCCGACTACCAATCAGGCGGGCTAATCTATCCCGCATATTGGCGGTAGCATTTTCGGTAAAAGTCAGGGCGAGAATTTGCTCGGGGGCACTGTCGGTCACTCGCAAAATATTGGCAATCCGCATCGTCAAAATCTGGGTTTTACCCGTACCCGGACCAGCGATGACCATGACTGGCCCCTCAATAGTGTCAACGGCTTCTTTTTGGGCTGGATTTAGGTTGTTATAAGCTTTTTGGAAGTTTTTCTCATCTAGCATAGCCAAAGTATAGCACCCCTTGAAAACAGTCGGGAATAGTGTTTAATGTCTACCAGAAAGGAGGCATGGTCAATGAGCCACAATCATCACCCCAAAAGTGGGCGCAAGCATCGACGGCATTTTGGCCGTAGCTTCGCTGGCTGGGCCGGTGATAAATTTTCGTTCATCTTGTACTATCTGCCTTTATTCGGCAGAAAACAAGCGGAATACATCACTGGTGAACAACTAGCCAAACGGCTAGAAGCCGAAGATAATGGTAAAAAGTTATGACCGCCCGGAAACTTCGCGTTTCCGGGCGATTATTTTTTGATTTTTTAAAAAATTAAATGCTTTTCTATGTCGGCAAGATTTATCTGGTCATGGTCAACATCATAAACCACCACCCCTTGAGCTAAGACAAGCACCTGGGGTGATTCATGTTTAATACCGGTTTCTTCGGCAATTTGTTTAGCCATTTCCCGGTCAGCCATTACATCGACTAAATATATTGGAACCGTTATAGTTCGGTTGATATCGGCTGAAGAAAACATTGCAAAAATTCTGGCACTAGCCCCACAACTTGGGCTATGTTTAAACACAATTACTGGTTGTTTATAGGATAAGTTTTTAGTTTCGAGCCAACCTTCAATCGTTGTCAGTTTTTCCATAGGCTGATATAGTTAGCGGTAATTAATCTAATCAATACTAACACATACTATTATGTTGCACGAAAAAATAAAAAGTGAAATGAAAGAAGCCATGAAAGCCAAGGAGGCGGTTCGACTGTCGGTTATTCGAGGCCTATTGTCGGCTTTTACCAACGAGGCTGTTGCGAAAGGCAGAAAACCAGATGAAATGCTGACTGACGACGAAACCTTGGCGGTATTAAAACGCGCTTCTAATCAAAGAAAAGATGCTACCTCCCAATATCGCGCCGGTGGTCGTGAAGACCTAGCGATAAATGAAGAAGCTGAACTAATTATTATTCAAGGCTATTTACCGGAACAAATGTCCCGTGAGGAAATTAAAAAAATTGCCTCCACTAAAATTGCCGAACTAGGTGCCGATAAATCTAAAATCGGTCAACTAACAGGGGCAGTAATGAAAGAAACGGCCGGCCGGGCCGATGGGGGTGAAGTAAAGTCTGTTTTAGAAGAGCTGTTAACCTAAAAATAATAATTTTAAAAAATAGAGCCCGGGCCACGCACGTGTGACCCGGGTCTTTTTTTACCTTCAGCCTACCTCACCTAAAAAGGTGAGTTCCGATCAGACATCGAAACCAAACAAAGGCAAAAACAAAAACAACAAAAAGTCCAACCATCAAGAAACGTCCCCCAACGCCCAGTAAATGAAAAGTCATGGTCGTCGCTCCCTTTTGTACCTCAACACTAAACAAATAATACTCTAACTCTTTTAATTTTCAACTACTCTCGCTCTGTCTAGTTTTTAGCACCCACTGCTTCTTATTCTTTTTTCTTGTTTGCCTCACCGGCTTATTTTCGGGCTTTGGCTTGAACTTTTTCTTCCATTTGTTCCTCAACAATCTTTTCTTCTTCTTCTTTTTGTAATCGCGAGAAACCAAACAAAGCAAAAGCAATAATGGCCCCAATAACTATGGCCAATAAATCAATTAAAAATAAAGTTAAACCACCAGCAACCACTACTCGATTCATCATCACCGTCCCAATACCAACCGCGCACAGTGGTGGCAACAAAGAGACCGACACCGCGACACCCGGCAAAGTGGCAGACAAATCCTGTTTAACCCACGCATAAGCTACCGCGAGACCAGAAGCCAAAGAAATTAAAAACATAATCAGGTCAGGCCGAATCCGCAGCAATATTTCGTCCCCAGCCACATTGCTCGAAAACAAAAAAGCAGTCGCCAAAGACACTATATAAACCAAAACCATTGAGCGAAAAATTATTTTAAGCGCCCGGCCGATGGCTAGCGGTGACGAAGTAACCACTCCCATCGCCAGCGACAACAACGGAAACAATATTGGCGTAATCAAAATACCACCAATAGTTATGCCGGCATTGTCAGTAATAAGACCAAGGGTCGCAATAAATGTTGCAATGGCTAAAAGAAAATGAAAATCCGCTCGCGCCTGGCTTTCATGTAAAAGTTGAATGAGCGTTTTTTTCTGCTCTAGAAAGCTAGCAACAAAAAAAGTTTTGAACATGATATATTTGTCTATTATTGTAACACAAAAATATCAAAGCAAGTGCTAAAAAGATGTGGACATTTGCAAATATAAAAATAAAATCTTTAATTTTTTTACAAAACAACAAAAGACTCAATCACTCCCCTTTCAGTATGTTTTCTGCTAGACTAGCTCTATGTTAAAAGACAAGCCTTCATTTCCTGTCCGCCTGAATAAATACCTCGCCGACCACTATCCCGTCACCAGACGTTCGGCGGACACTCTTATCACCAAAGGCAAAGTTAAAATAAACGGTAAAGTCGCCGTGCTTGGTCAAATGGTCCAAGCTGGTGACACCGTTAAAGTAGAGAGCAAAGCTAGCCGACCCGCCTATCGCTATTTTGCCTACCACAAGCCAATCGGGGTAGCTACTCATGCTTCCGCTCCCAGCGAAAAAGCAATCTTGAATGTTTTACGTCTACCCATCAAAGCTTTCCCAATTGGTCGCCTCGATAAAGATTCCCGCGGTCTAATTATTTTGTCCGACGATGGTCGCTTGGCTGGTGCCCTTCTGGCGCCAGAATTTAAACACGAGAAAGAATATGTTGTAACGACCGACCGCACTATTAATGACGCCAATTTAAAACAATTAGCCGTTGGCGTAAAAATTGAAAATTATCACACCAAGAAAGCTAAGACTAAAAAAATTAGGGACAAGGAATTTTCCATCATTTTGACCGAGGGTAAAAAACACCAGATCCGGCGAATGTGTGCCGCTTTGTCACTGCAAGTTCACGATTTAATTCGTACGAGAATTGAAAATATCGAGCTAGGTAAACTACCAGCTGGTGAGGTTCGGGAAATTACTGGTAGTGAACTAGTAGAATTCCTAACTCGTCTTGGACTCCAGAAAAAAACCACTGGCTAGAAAAAAATATCCACAATCGCCTTTGTTTATAACAACTTTTATGTTAAACTTATAAGTGGAATATCTGCTCGAAACACCTAAAAGCGCCCCCAAACAAAAGCGTTAGCGTTTTTATTTGTTTTGCAGTTAGATAAATGGTCATTAGTGCGACTCTGCGCGCTCTTAGGCGTATTTTTTGTTTTTAAAATTTATTCCTAAGCCGTAGAAATTCAAGGCCGGCTCCCTAACGGGAGTCGGCCTTGAATGTTTTAAAAACGACAGTCACCCAATTTGTTTGTTATAATATAAAAGATTAGAAATTAACTAAAATAAATCATGGAACTATTATTTCTCTTGGGCCGTGTCTTGTTTGGTGGCTACTTTATCTTAATGGGTATTAACCATTTTAAAAATCCAGCGGGGCTCATAGCCTACGCCAATTCTAAAAAACTGCCTTATCCTAAAGCATCGGTTTATATTTCCGGACTAATGCTTTTCCTTGGCGGACTAGGGGTGGTGACTGGTGCTTTTTATGTCACCGCCTTGTGGTTGTTAGTAATATTCCTCCTAGTGTCAGCCTTTTCAATGCACAATTATTGGAAGGCTTCGACCACCGAGGCAAAGACTGCCGATAAAGCTAGTTTTCAACGCAATTTAGCTTTAGCTGGCGCATCTTTAATGCTAGCCACCATGCAAGCCGAGTGGATATACTCGGTGATGTTTTAGCTAAGCAAATAACGACCTATTTGACAAATTATATTATATAGTGTATTATATACACCAGATTAGTTGCCGGATTGCCCGGTAACACAAAGGAGAGACACTCATGCCAGCAGCGGCCCCCTCGACGACCCCGATTAGAACTTTCGACCAGGCCTCCGCCCTTCGGTCCGGAGATCGCCTCCGGTCAAAAGAAGGAGAAGTTTGGACCGTGGCCAAGGTTGACCGAAATCGGTCATACCCCGATGTTCCCCCACCAGCGTTCGTATTCACGAACGGCCAGCGGGAAATCCTCGCGGGGTGGTGGCCATTCAGACCACAAGGCTTCGTGGACGAGAGCTTCCAGCTCGTCCCGCAACTCATCGGGGCCACCGTGGTCCAGGACTAGCTCCTCCTTTCTCGTGTCCCATCAGCCGGAACCCCTCAGGGTTCCGGCTGTCTTTTTTTAATTTTTTTATAATTCGATTTCTTTGTTCACCTCACGGTCTAGCATATAAATATAGTCCCTGGTTTCTTCCGGGGTGAAAACTTGCAGACCAAGCGCTCTGGCCTCTTCACTTATTTTTTCATACATCTCTTCCGCTTGGTCGGCCACGTCCGCTTCTTGCTCGGCTTCATAGTAATAGTGCTCGCCCGGCGTCCGCACCAAAGACCACTCAATATCGTGATAGCGATAAATATCTTTCAAGCGGTGCATCCACACCCCCGTGGTACAGCCCAAGGCCTTCATCACTTCTTTACCCTTAGTTAAATCAGCTACCGCCAGCGGCAATGATATTTCCTGCCGGCTGTTATTGTTGGCCGAAACTTTATGCTTGACCATAATCTCACATTTGTCATTGGTCTTCCGCAAGCGAATATCAGTTGCCCGTTTTAAGGGGTCGACATCATAGCCAGGGTAACCATCGGTCAACAAAATCATCTCTCGCTCATGACTTTCGACGTGTTCACCCTTATCAGCCATAAACTTCTTTAGCCGATCAAATTCCTCTTTCGTCAATTCTCCTCTTATTTCAACTTCAATCATATGATTTGGGGGGGTTATTGGCTATGGGAACAGAATAACAAATATAAAGTTAAAGAAAAAGTTTTTTAAAAACTTTTGTCAAGTTTCCCCTGCCAACCAAATTATGGTAGAACTAAGGACAGAACTGAACCGTAACAACCAAGCAACAACTCCAGAAAGGGGTGACTTTATGCCAAACACAAACGGCATATGGACCGAAATCCTTGGTCAACTCCCCGCGTTAGGAGTTGACGAACATACGATGACTTTTTGGGCCTCCCAGTGTCAATTTGGTGGAATAATAAATCAGCAAGTTACGATCCTTGCATCCTCACAGTTTGTTGGTGACTGGGTTCGTGACAACGGTCTGGCCGACAAAATTGTTGAAGCAGCTAACATGGCAGAGTCCTGCCATACGGAAATCCGTTCCTTCAAGATTGTAGTGGATAACCAAATCAAGTTGTCCGAAGAACTATTGTCTGAAGTGGATATCGACTCGGAAATTCCCTTTGGGTGCCAAGCTACAATCCAGGCTACCACGGTAGCACCAGCACCACTTCGGGCGTCAGCTCACCAACGTTCGACCAAGAATCGAGGCTGGGGCAACTACCGCGAAGGCAACTTGGTCGTTGGTAAAGCCAACAACTTTGCCACAGCCGCCATCATTGAGCTGGTAAAACCCAACCGGAGTTTCAAGGGGTTACTCCTTATCGCTCCACAAGGTCGTGGCAAAAGTCTCCACCTGGAAGCTGCCTGTTTTGCCTTCAGTGCTAAACATAACAGCGCCCAAAAAATTGTCTTCGTTAGCGGAGATGAATTTTTGGCCCACTATTGTGGAACTGCCAACGGCAATGGCGGGGGCAAGAAATTCGACGACCAATACACGGGAGTCGACCTGCTCGCTCTAGACGGTCTCGAGAGAATGGCGGGCAACACTCGCAAAGGAACCCAAGATGCGCTCGCGCGAGTGCTGGACCGGCTCGAAAGAAGGAGGGCGCCGGTGCTAATCGCCTCAACAATGCCCCTAGACGAGCTGGCCTTGACCCCGGACTTGAGTTCACGTCTTCAGTCCCTAGTTCCAGTCTCGCTCAATTTACCCGACACTGATATGCGCCGGGAAATCACCGGGCGAAAATTGGCAATCTGGGGGTTGGCGCCACATCTGCAACCGAGTGGTGACTCGCTCTCGTTTTTAGCTGGCTTGCCAGTGACAGATATGCGCGAGTTGGTTGGCCACCTAGACAACATCTTGCTTCACAGCAAGTGTTTCCAGCGCCAACTGACGCTGGACGAGATAAGGGAGTTGGTTTTGGGTCCAACCAAAACTAAACCACCAGTCACTTGCGAGTTGGTCTGTGCTACCATCGCCGAGCACTATCCCGATTTGAAACGGTTAGGGGGGCTCGCGGTGCTAGCAGGCAAACGTCGAGACCAAGACGTAGCGTTCTATCGCCATCTGGCGATGTATCTGTGTCTGAAATTGGTCCCCGACGTAACCGGACCCGATGTTGCCAAATTGTTCAACCGCGACCGGACTTCGGTTAGTCATGGTGTGGACAAAATCAACGAGTTGCTGAAAAGCGACGAGGGTGAGGACCTGCGCTTTCGTGTTGCAAGGATTTGCGACACGCTTGGTTGTACAATCAAATAGCCCGAGCTAGTGGAGTGATCCACGAGCCCGGGCTATATTATTTTTATCTATTTTTTTAATATTTTGTGCTAAAACTTGGATAACTAACCTTGGTCATCGTCATCATCGTCATCATCGTCATCATCGTCATCATCGTCATCATCGTCATCATCGTTTAAATTGTCGCCTTCGTCATCGCTTTCGCCATCTTGATCTTCTTGTTCATCATCCCTATCCTCATTGTCTAAGTTATCCTCGTCATTAATTAAATCCTGACTAGTTTTCTTGTCCTTTATTTTTATTTTAACTTCTTCTTTGCCATTGTTAAATTTAATTTCAATTTCAATACGAGAGGACAATAAATCCGTCGGCACTCGTCCAGTCACCCCCGCCACTTCTAGTATCTCATTTATCCGCGCCAAAGTTTGAGGACCAACTACTCCCACCTGTTCTATTCTTACTTTATTTTGAAAACGTTTAACAGCTTGTTCGGTTAGTGGCCCAAAAAAACCAGTAATTACTCCTTCTGGGTATAAAGCTGGATCAGTCGCTAAAATAGTTTGCAATTCTTTGACATCATCTCCCGACATACCAATTTTTAAACTTCTTTTTAACTTAAGCTGGGCTAATTCCGCATTTAAGGATTGATTAACCGTCTCAGAAACAACTAATTGTGCTTGTAATTTTTTAATTTGAGCCAATAATGATGCGATTTTTTCCTCAAAAGAGCCCAATGCACTGTTTGCAGTAGAGGACGTGGTTGAGGTTGTACTTGAAACAACCGATTCATTAGTACTAGTTGCCGTGCTGGTTGCCGTCTGAGCAAGCCCCTCACTTAAGGTAAAAAAGAAACCAAAAAGCACCAAGACTACATATCCGATTTTTCTCATAATTATTTTGTTTATTAAGTTATATAATCAAGACTTACCTCTTGATTATATATTAATATCAATATTTAGCACACTTTATAACCGTAGCCATACTACGGGTATAAAAACCAAAACCGAAAGCAATTTACTGTCTCTTATGTTTGGCGCGTTCAGCTTCGGTTAAATACTGTTTACGCAAGCGCACACTTTTCGGTGTAATTTCCAAATACTCGTCGTCGGACATTATTTCCAGTCCCCGCTCAATAGTAATTGGTAGTGGGGGAATTAAATAAAGTTTTTCATCAGTACCCGAAGCACGCATATTGGTTAGCTGTTTACCCTTAGTTGGGTTCACCGCCATTTCTTCACCCTTGGACGTATTGCCCACCACCATGCCCTCATACACCTCGGTCGCCGCTTCAATATACAAAGTTCCGCGCGTCTGCAAATTTGCCAGCGAAAAACCTAAAGCTTTGCCAGGAGCCATCGAGGTCATAGAACCCACGGCCCGCTTTTCTATTTCCCCAGCATAAGGTTTAAAACCCAATACCCGACTGGCAAATATGCCTTCACCTTTAGTGTCAATAATAAACTGCCCCCGATAACCCAACAAACCACGAGTCGGCCCCTCAAGCGTAAGACGCACAATTTTATCATCAGTCTTCATATTGGTCATATGGACCGCCCGTTTGCCCAGCTTCTCAATCACTGCCCCCTGGGCTTCAGTTGGAATTTCGATCGTCACCTCTTCATATGGTTCTGATTTTACCCCCTCGATATCTTTAATAATCACTTGCGGTTGGGACACCGACAGCTCAAACCCTTCACGACGCATATTCTCGAGCAGGATCGCGATATGCAATTCCCCGCGGCCGTAGACTTTCATTGTATCCCCTTCAAAGTCGACCCTTAGTCCGACATTGACTTCGAGCTCTTTCAACAACCGCTCGCGGATCTGCCGACTAGTCACAAATTTCCCTTCGCGGCCACCAAAAGGGGAGTCGTTGACCAAAAAATTTAGGGCAATCGTCGGTTCGTCGACATGAATAAAAGGCAATATCTCCGCCTCGGGATTATCACAAATAGTGTCACCAATATAAATTTCCGAGAGCCCAGCCACCATTACAATATCGCCGGCGACAGCCTCTTTCACCTCTTGGCGGCTAATCCCCGCAAAAGTGAAAAGTTTGGTAATCTTGCCCTCTTCCACTTGGCCATTCGATTTTTTTATATAAATTTTAGTTCCGTCTTTGATGACGCCTTCGTAAACCCGCGCAATCGCCAGCCGACCCAAAAAGTTGTCGTAAGCCAAGTTAAAAGGCTGGGCCCGCAGGGGCGCCGTGTTATTACTGGCGGCTGGTGGCACATGTTCGAGAATCGTATCAAGTAGAGGCTCAAGGTTTTTCCGTTCATCATCCAGTTTTTTCATCGCTACCCCATCTTTACCAATCGCGTACACCGTAACAAAGTCTAATTGTTCGTCAGTGGCCCCTAGTTCCATAAAAAGTTCCAAAATTTCATCATGAGCCCGGGCCGCATCAGCTGCTGGCTTGTCGATTTTGTTTAGCACCACGATCGGCTTGTGACCAATTTCAAGCGATTTTTTCAACACAAAACGAGTTTGGGGCATGGGTCCTTCTTGGGCATCTACCACCAAAAGCACCGAGTCGATCGAACGCAAAACGCGCTCAACCTCGGAACCAAAGTCGGCGTGGCCGGGAGTATCAACAATATTTATCTTGGTCCCTTTGTAATTGATCGAGGTATTTTTGGCGTAAATAGTAATACCCCGCTCGCGCTCCAGATCATTAGAATCCATCGTGGTCCCTTCACCAGTCATCCCCGTCTCACGCATAATAGCGTCGGTGAGCGTAGTCTTACCGTGGTCAACGTGGGCAATAATGGCGATATTACGTATCTCAGTCATACTAGAATCTAAAGTTAATTAAACCACTTCTCGCCCCGTAGGAAGCTTGGCTTTCCTACTGGGGTGGTCCACACTTGTCCCGTAGCCAGCGTACTCGCTGTGGTACCGGGATGGGCAATAATAGCGATGTTACGAATTTCGGTCATTGTAGAAATAATTATTGTATTAGCGAC
Organism: uncultured Candidatus Saccharibacteria bacterium; assembly: GCA_964355855.1. Taxonomy (GTDB): domain Bacteria; phylum Patescibacteriota; class Minisyncoccia; order Phycocordibacterales; family XYD1-FULL-46-19; genus XYD1-FULL-44-32. The sequence goes on from CAYHFD010000001.1 coordinate 67,334, forward strand.
CCGCCCGCAACGCCTAAGCTTGCGATGACGGGCGGGTGTTACGAATTTCTGTCATAAAAACAAAATGGCCGACACGGGCCAGAAGTAATAGTAATAATACCAACAATACCAACTAAAGTCAACAATCCGCTTTTTATTCAAACTCTAAATATAATGGGGCGTGGTCAGAGACTTCATCTGGTAAAACATTAAAATTCTTAAGCTCTATCTCCGGTGAAATGAAAATATAGTCAGCATAGGGTTCAATATGACCAAATTTATATAAACTAGTCCGGGTCGTTGCAATTTTACTTTCGCTAACCAAATTGCGTAAACCACTTTCCTCTAACAAGCGAATGCTCTCGGTTTCCGGCCGAACATTAAAATCGCCACAGATTATTTTTGGCAAATTAAAACCTTTTAGAAAACCGAGGATCCGCTGTGACTGCGCGAGACGCTCTGGTGTATCATGTTTTAAAAGCGTCCAGTGCCCATGAAGGTTGGCCACTAGATACTCGAGACTATTTTTTTCTATTCGAAACCATTGCAGAAGACGATTATGGTCAGCGTCAGGGTCTTCGTCCACCGGAAAATTACTATTTTCATGAACCATAATAGCACCGTCTTCTTTTACTTTAATATCTTTCCGGACAAAAGTGGCTAAACCATATTCCCCATTATATAACGAAGAAAAATAGCCGACGTGGTTAGATAAAAGTTTTTCTATTTCTTCGTACAGACGGGGGTTAATATTTTTAATTTGCATCGGGTTAGCTTCGGTCGCCGTGCCACCCTTAAAAACTTCTTGAAAGCAAAAAATATCAATACTATTTTCTTTTTCCTTTATAAAGGATAGCAACGGTTCAAGCACCTTTCCACCCCAAGTGTTTAAGGTAATAAGTTTCATTTATTTGTTGCCACTGATAGGCTTAATTAAAATCTCGGATTCAATTTTTCTGAACCGCTCCACTTCCCGACCATTTTTCGTAATGGTTTCCAAAAACATCGTGGTTGGTCGCGCCCACAGCCCACCATCTTCCAGGTGAATATAAACGGTTAGCGGTTCCAAGGTTTCGCTATGTTGAACTTCTAACAGCACTCGCACTTTGGTCCCTTTGTAGTGTTCATATATCGCTCCGATTTCTAGTTTCTTCATTTATATATTTTAGTCTAAAACAACAGAAAAGCCCACTAGAGAAGCGAGCTTCTCTAGTGGGCAAAACGATTTCCACAATGTCTAGTGGCCAGGGCTACCACAAATTCTCACGGCGTGTACAAATTCTGCTTCGGGCGGGACTAGTCTCCCAGTGAGAGATAAGGGGATACACAAAGCGTCCACCTGTAAGACCTTGCTAAAGCAGAAGTCCAGTATCTCTTTTGCAAGACGGAACTGCGACGGGGCAAAAGTTGCCATAGTGTCTTCCAGTAACGCCCATTCCGCATCTTCAAACACCAGCCAGCAAAATTCCTCTTTTTTCGCCAGTTCCTCGACGATGTTAGAGAGAGATTTTTCGCCCCTACCCAGCCTAAATTTAACTTCCTTTCTCGCCCAGCTTGAGGGGGGACGAGTGTCATCCGCCCCTGGTGTCAATGTGTACATCATCGGTCTCCTTCCTGCACTTTGAAAAGTGCTTGCCAACCCAAATTCTCTACTACATATAATAGCACCGTATTACTATTTAGTCAACTCTACCGTAACCGGTAACACCTAAACGCTTCTGGTATTGATTAGAATACACCCAGTTTAAATTTTATCTTAAACCTTCACACACTACCCCATCACTATCACTATCTAATTTGTGGGGGTCGGCCGTCGGGCCACCGCAAGCAATAAAAACTGATTGAGCTTCAGCTTGAGTGGTAAAATTGGTGCAATTGTAAATATTGCGGTCACAAATATAGTTTTCCCCGACCCCCGCCACGCTGGCCGTGGCGGGGGTGTCTTTTTCTATTTTTTTATCCTCACACACCCCATCGGCCCATAAACCCTTTTTTCCCTCGCGTGCTTGTTTTTCCGCCAACTTAAACTCGGTCTGGTATTTATAGGGTAAATTGTAGGTGTACTCGTAAGCAAATCCTTGGCTAATCATCAGCTTATTAAAATTGGTCCCGTCGGCTAGAAAAACATAGCGCAACAGCCGGTTATATTTATCCCGCTCACCATGGCTTGGGTCTGCTTCCAGACGCACCGTCCGACCAGCCAAAACCGCTTTGGCTTTACTGGAAGCCTCTTTACCAAAACATTCTACCGCCTTACGCGGGTCCACGGTCTCTGGTGTATTTATACCAATTAGACGCAAAGTTTCTGCTTTGCCATTTATATTCACCACCAGCGTGTCCCCATCAATCACTTTCACTACTTGGTAAGCGTCGCCAGTCACGGCCACCGGCAGTAAATTTCCGGCGGATGATGTCGCCCGACTATTTGATATTTTTTCCGTTGAAGTCGATCCACTTATTCCCGTCTCCAATTGGGTTATCTCTTCTCTAGGTCCTGTTCCCCATCCACTCAACAAAATAAAACCGGCCGCGAGTAATATCACGAGCCCCAGACCAGTAGCCATTAATTTAGAAAACATTTCCCCAGTCTAACATCTCTTCCCTTCGGCTATAAATCAACTATGACTAAATCTACTTAAATAATAAGGCCCGGGGTTAAAGACCCGGGCCGGTTTTTACTACTTCACACAGTATAGTAAGACTAAAGAACAGAAACCGGTAGATGCAAGATAGCGGCCCCAGTTTCCAAATACCAACCCAAGTTGGTCGTCGTGTGACTAGAGACCAGATACCCATGGCGCGCCACATATTCACCCATGACTAGATACTGGGCTGAAGTCCGCGCCGAGCGTTCCATCAGTTCACTAAAAGAAGCCTGGGGACAAATTCGCTCATACATCCGTAAGCGCGCTACGGTCTCGCCGACTATCCGGCTGAAATATTGCCCGTCGCTCATCAGCTTAGCCGTAAGCTGCTCTTCGGTCTCGACTAAATTCGGTATCTCGTCAGTCATCAAGCGCACTTGCCAGCCCCGACTCGCTACTTTAGCCCTGGTCGCCGCCACTGAAGCTTCAACACAAGCCAGCAGTTCCTCCCGACTACGACCGACGGCTCGGCTAAGCACTGGGTCATCGGCCTCCTGGTTAGGCATCAGGATTCGCACTTCCGCTTGGGGTAAAACCCTGGTCAGCCGCTCTAGGAATCTAATCTGACGTTCGCCCAAGAGTGACACCCCGGTCCCCACCGAGCGAAAGTCATAGGCCCCGTCCCGGTGGCTATAATCCAGGCAAGATGGGGCAATAATCACCGGCTGTTCATTGGTTCTGGCAATCACCAGCCCAATGCGATCACCCATCACTTTGGTTCGGGAAGCATAGCCGCACACACCGATTGTTCGGCACACCCGCCGCACTTTTTCCATTCTCAACCGCTTGTGTTGCTCTCCCCATAAGCCTGCCTCACCATTGAGGTACTTCCTCGTCCGTGGCAAGCGCAGGCGGGGTACTGCCATTTCTTCCATCATTTCCACCACTGTTTGCATTTCACATCTCCTGGTTGGTAAAGATCCACTCAACAAAAAACTCCTCGTCGCCAGGCAGGAAAAAACCTGCCCAGGGACGAGGAGTCTTGAAAAAAACCCAAGCTCGTGGTGCCACCCTAGTTTTGGAACCAAAAAAACACCGTGGAGGTGCTCTTTTAGTTCCACTCATCGGCGCGTACATCCCAGAGGGACAGATACCGATTATCCCATGGTTACGGAGGAGTGCCGAGCTGTCACTTGCGCAACAGCCATCCTGCCCAAACGGGCGATCGCGGCCCAACCCTCGGCTTACAGCCGAGGACCACGATCAAGGATTTTGTCTCTTGTTGAAGTACTAAGCTTAGTCTACCAACGCTACCCCCGCTGTCAACCACCACCTTTTCTTTTTCCCTTTTTATTTCTATTTTTTCTATTCCCCTATTCGCGCGAATTAGAGATATGTTTAGAAACGTATTGAACAATAGGATGACGATCCGGCGACAGCGAATACCACATTTCCAAACCCCGCTGCTTTTTTTCCACAATATCAGCCCCGTAAAGCACTGCCAAATGTTTAGAGGTGGCTTTGAAAGACAAGTTGATTTTTTCGGCCAACTCACTTACTGTCGCCTCTTTTTCTCGCCCTAAATATTTGATCAGCGCCAGCCGCCGCCCATTGGCCAGTGCTTTCAACACCCGCTCTAACTCCTTAATATTTTTCATCTTCCCATTTTACCACCCTTGCCCTATTCGCGCGAATTAGAGATATATTCTACGCTTTTAGGTTTTATTTTCCAGAGCTAAAGCCAAGGCCTTGTCCACTATCACTTGATTAGAGTTTATTAATGGTACCGCTAAAGCCATGGCCCCGAGCGCCAGTGGCAACTCTGTACAACCAAGAATAATCACCTCGGCCCCGGCCTGCACCAAGCTAGCCACAATTTCTTGAATCAGCTGAGTATCGGCCCCATCATTTTTTCCAGCCATAACTTTCAAAATAATCCCATCTAACTTAGCCTGTTCGGCCACGGTCACAACTAGAGGCTCGATACCGGCTTTCACCAGCTTGTCCGTATAAAGATTATACTTGGCACTACTGGCTGAGGTTAGGAGTCCCGCCCGAGTGTAGCCCCCAGTCTTCGCCATCTGCACTGTCTCATCGACAATACTCAAAATCGGAATATTGAGTCCGGCCTGCATTTCGTCTTGATAGATATGTACCGTATTGCAAGCGATCACAACAAAATCACACTTGGCCGATTCTAGTCTTTTGACCCCAGATACCAGTTGCCTCTTGACGGCTTCAGCCTCCACAATCCCCCGCTCGTCAAAACCCTCGAGCGGTAGATTGTAAATAATTATCGGCGGAAACTCATTGTCTTGCACCGCCCCATATTTATTATGAGCCAGATCGATAATTAGATTGTAGAAATAAGCACTTGCCTCCGGGCCCATACCACCCAAAATACCAATTGTTTTCTTCATAAATATTTTCTTAAACCAATAAAAAACGGCCCCCTTGAGGCCGCTTTAGAACATTTGTGACGAGTGGGACAAACAGGTTTACAAATACTCAAAACCGACCTCAAAGAGGCTCTCCCGACGACGGTTATTGGTATTTATAGACAGTAGTCTCTGCATATATTTATCCTAGCAATTAATCACAATAAGTCCAGTCCGTCTTACTTTTCTATACCCCACAGGCCTCTTCGACATAGGCCACCAGCTGGTCCTTGTCATCAATAATTTCCGGCGGTACCTCCAGATAATTTTTCAAAACTTGGTCCTGGCTTGGGGTAAACGGGCCCATCCCCACCGCCTGATATTTTTTAGCCGTCTCGGGATTAGTTTTTAAATATAAAACGCCTTCATTCACGATGCCAAAAAAGGTCTCACCCAAATACAAACCATAAGAAGAAAATATCTTCTTAATCCGGACCTCCCCCAATTCCCCCACCTGATCCGCCACATATTCTGCGAAGCTAGTATCCATGTTTTTATTTTACCCCAGCTTAGCCCTTATCTAAAACCCCACAAAAATATTTTCACTATTAGCTTTATTCTCCTATTCGCGCGAATTAGAGATATGGTCTGCACTTTTAGACAAGTCAAAATTAGTGTAGGCTAGATTATATGCAAGCCATTATTTTAGCTGCCGGTAGTCACGAACATAGCCAGTCGCGAGAACCCATAAAGTGTCTCTTAAAAGTCGGTCGAGAACCCCTACTTTGTCACCTCACCCGTGAATTGCCCCCAGAAATATCGGAAATAATTATTGTCGTTGGCCGGCAAAAAAACCAAGTTAAAGAAATAGCTGGTCGCACCTTGGCTGGTCGGACTGTGCGTTATGTTACCCAAAACGAGCAACTGGGTACTGGCCACGCCCTTTCTTTGTGCCGACCAATTATTCACACCGAACGTTTTTTGGTCTTGATGGGTGACAACCTTTATTTAAAAAGTGATATCAAGGCTTGTCTTAAACACCCACGGGCTATTCTCACTAAAAAAATTGACGCGCCCGAACGCTACGGCCTAGTGAGCGAATCTGGTCACTTGTTAGTGGCGGTCACCGAAAAACCCAAAAACCCAAACGGGGCTTTGATCAACTGTGGTCTTTATGTTCTTGATCATAAGATTTTTGACATACCTTTAGCTAAAATCGGTGAAGACGAATATGGCCTACCTCAACAAGTGGCCAATCTTTCCGCTATTTATCCTGTCGCCATTGAACAGGCCCAGTTTTGGCTTCCGGTTAGCACCATCGAAGATTTAAAACAAGCCGACAAATACCTTCGCCGGATGTATTCTTAATCCACCAACATTCCACACACTATAATTAACTATTTACAAATTATTATCTAAAAAATTTCTTAAGGAAACCAAATCTTTCTTCTCTTGGTCATAATAATAAGAAATAATACCGACCGATTCGGCACTTTTTATGGCCTCTGGGTTATGATCAAAATAAATTACCTCACTAGAGTATAAAACTCATCGTTCTTTGCCTTTTTGGCATTTGTAAGATTACTGTTGGCCACAGTTAATTTTCCGTCTAATTCATCATTGGTTTTCCTTTTTAGCTTCATTTTTGGCCCTTTCAACCATAAACTTCACGGATTCATTCATATTTATATCTTGTATTTGAATACCTGGTTTATTGTTTTTAAACACCCGATAAATTTCATCAGCAAAGGCTTGCCCCACCGTCGGAACCTTATCATAATCCATAACAATGACTTTAAATTTTTCTAACCCAGAAAGTACCCTGCGAGCTTGTGACCGTGATATATGAACGCCTCCTATAATATATAGTCTTACTCGTATCTCAGTTTTATCAAAACCATAGTCACTATCTTCCCCAATATTCGTATACTTCTTAAATATATCGTTCAAATGATGTCTGTCATTGATATTTATTCTAAATGTAACTTTTGTTCCCTGTTTCTGACCTTTTACTTTTTTAATAAAAATATCTTTAATAATATTATCTGCAATAAACTGATACCCATAGCTATCGAGGACAAACTCATCTCCAACTTTTGACGTAAAGAAAATTCCTTCGCCAGAATGAAGTTTTGGCGCTGTTGTGGTCTTGCCTTTGAGTAAATCTTGTATGGCCTCAATTTCCGAGTTCAACTTCTTTTTCTGCATAATATTTCTAAAAGCTCCTATACCAAAGTCATCGACAATAAAAGTTAGAATTTCTTTGTTTAGAGAAATAAATATTTTTATTTTTTTAGATGTGGAATGTTCGATGGCATTATTGAGCATCTCCGAAAAAGAGTACTCAAAAATACTTTTTACATTTTCAGATATTTTTAATACAGGAAGAAATTGTTTCTCGATATTGTTAAATATTTTGTGTTCTTCAAGATTTTTATTAGTCAATATTTTCGAATATGAGTTTGGTGCAAATTTTGGATTCTTCTGCAAAAACTCTTCGGTAGTATAAAAAGCAGACCGGGTAGAGCCAATCTTGATTAGCACATTTTCATCTACCAGGCTCGATAAAAGTTTGGATACATACTGTCTAGAGACACCAAAATGCTCGATAAAATCTGCAGATTTTATCGTTCCCCTTTCTTTCACCTCCTGTATTATTTTAACTTTGGTAAGCATTGTAAACCTTATTGTAAACTAGTGCTTTTTAATTGTCAACCAATTGACAACCTCATCTGGTATACCTTTTTACATTCTAGTGAGCCTTTTCCTATTAGAATTGAATGATTGAACAAATGGGGTCAACCACTATTTTTCAGCCCATCCACCCCCTAGGTATTCTTGGTACCGCTCCGGCATATCATAAATGGTGGCTGACCCTAATTCTAAAACAAGCCGACAAATACCTCCGCCGGATGTATTCTTAATCCACCAACATTCCACACCCTGGAATTAACTATTTACAAATTATTATCTAAGCACATCACCCTTTTCCTATTGCACATTTGATTCACCCACCCGTCCACGTGCACGAACAGCACCCCCTTTATTGAACTGATTTTAAAACTCTCCAAATTTCAACCATCGCTAAAGTATCAAGGTGGCAATAATCCTTAAGTGCTTGTATCTTCATATTTTTATCTTTTTCAGAATATTCTCCGGATACAATACGATTCCATGTGTCCGCCGCAGTACCGCCTTCTTGGATGTGCATATCTTTATAAGATAGTGTGGGAACAAGAGCAGGTAGAACATATTTTATTGAAGCACTACCTTTAAACTTTGGGTGGTCATACATCGTTGTCTTGCCAAAAAATGGAATCATTAAATCAACTACACGATTATTAACTCCCTGCATGAAATCTTTATAATCAGGGAGATGTTCACCAATTTGTTCGTTGATACCTTTTTCAAATCTTTGACTCCACACAACAATACTTCCTATTTTTGGAAGATGTTTTTTTAATGCTTCAGAAAAGTGTTCGTCAGGACAATCTTGGTCGGTATAGATAAAATCATAGTGAACAGATTTACTGGTTGGCGAATCAATAACATGGAGCGAGAATTGAAATGGAATCTGTTGGTATGGTCTGTATCCATTATATTTTGGTATTGCGGAAGGATATGTTTCGTAATCAAGAAAAGCAAAAGGATATTTCATTGTTTCCAAAAATTCTGAGATTCCGTTCTTATCAATATACTCCTTACCAGATTGTGCAGTATTTACTTGTCTTCGTTGGTTATCTGATAATTCAAAATCATCGGGAACATCATGGATATTAAAAATATTACTATCAACTAACTCTGTTAGTTTTTTCTTATGAATTCGAGCGATTGCGTGAACAGGATAATCTGGAAGATCAGAATTTGAATACCATGAAGTTGTGCAATGCGAATTCTTACCTTTCAATATACAATCACAATGCCCGTGTGGTTCTTTTTCATTAGACAGTAGTTCATACGCACCATCCATTTTTTGTTTTATTTCCTCAAGTTTTTCATTTACTTGATCAGTAAAATTTTCAATAAAAAATAGTCCTTTCAAGTCTATGTTTCCCATTCTCACATATTTTTTATTGAGTCTAATTAAATTAAGAGTACCAATCTGAATACCCAGATCATTTAGAATATTTTTCTGAAAAGCCATATCTATCAAATAATCTTCAGTTTTTCTTCCGCCCTCTTCTTCTGAAGCAGTTGATGATTTAACTTCATACAGATCATAAACACTGGTGTCTGAATTCCACACAAAAATATCAGAGGCAGTAATAAATTTCTCTGTAGTAAATACAGGCTGATAAATTACAGGTGCTTTTTCAGCCATAAGTTTTTTTGTGAGTTCCATATCCTCGCGAAATTCAACGAGTATTCCATTTGGAAAAAGATCACGAGCAAGTTCGTCAATTTGATT
>CAYHFD010000002.1:0-65543 GCA_964355855.1 uncultured Candidatus Saccharibacteria bacterium
AATTTTTTCATAAAACTAATTCTAAGGTGTTCGGATTCAAAGGTAAATTTACCCTATGGTGGTATCTCCGCCCGCTAGCTAGTTGAAAATCAAGACAAGAAAAGAGGATGACGCCATGGCGAAGACCGTGACCGCACCCGAAATGACCGACGGCCAAATCGAAAACGCCGTCAATAAACTCCGCGATGCGATGCGCAAACATCGTTCCGAGATCCTCCCGGACGTCGCTCAACTGGTTCTCGGTGTCGAGAATCTCGGAATGATGATGTTCACGCCCTTCCGCGAACGCGCTGAAGCGGTCTCGAACCTCATCGTCCGCACCGCCAAGGTGAATCGTAGTCGTTCTCCGCAAGAGGCGATCGACGCCACTGGCCGCACCCAGTACACGGACCGCAAGGTCGTGGATGCAATGTCCAAGGGCGAGGATGATGAAGTTGAGGTTGTGTTCTTCAAACCTGACCTCTCGAACCGCAATGGTTTCATCTCCGATGACGACCTCGAAAAGGAGTTTGAGTTGCGTGGTCTCAAGCCGGTCGATCCGTATTCTTTGGCGGCCGTCAACGAAGCCGATCCGGCTTTCGCGGACGATAAGCCACACGGCACCCACTGGAAGGACGAGAATGGCCAGTGGTGTTGCGCCACGTTCCGCCGGTGGAGCGGCGGGCGGCACGTGAGTGTCGACCGCTACGCCTTGTCTGGGGCGGCAATTGGTGGTTCGCTGGCCGGCGCAAGTAGATTTTGGGCTTTGGCCGCTGGGTCCTTTTTGGACCCTTTGGCCTTAGCCTTTGGGCCCCTGCATTTCGGTGCGGGGGCCTTTTTCTTTTGGTTGAAAAAAGCACAAGCACTCTTTCTCCACGAGGTTGAACCTCGTGGAGAAAGAGTGCTACAAATAAACCAGTTCGCCCATCGATCCCTGTGGCCAAGCTGGCCGGGTATTCTCGCCACTCAATAAGGTTATCTTGAGGCAGTTACAAAATTTGACAAAATAGCCGACAGGGTGTATAATTAAAATAGATTGAAAATTGGCCTAAGTAAGGTAGTGATCCATTTTTGCTGTCCTAACTGAAGCCGCCATAACCAAGAAAGGAGGATGACGCCATGGAAAAGACCATGACCCCATCCGCAGATTCCGCATCAGACACGAAGACGACGACAGCGGGCCAAATCACCAAAGCCGTCGCCAACTATCGGGCACTTCTGGAGAAGTACGCCGAAGAATTCCCTGCTGAGGCTGTGCAAACAGTTCTCGGCCAGTCCGAACTTGCCAGTGAGCAATTCGCAGTTTTGCGCCGGCGCATCGAAGTGGTCAGCAATATGATTGTTCGTCGCGTTAAGGTCAACCGCACCCGCAAGCCCCAAGAGGTTCTGGACGCCACCGGCCGGAAGCAGTACACCAACCGCGCGGTCGTGGACGGTATGTCCCAAGGCGAAGGTGACGAAGCTGAAGTCGTTTTCTTCAATCTCGGCCGTTACGTGACCGATACCGAGTTGGAAAAAGAATACGAAATGCGCGGTCTTGTGCCCGCTGATCCGTATTCTTTGGCCGCCGTGAACGAAGCTGACCCGGCTTTTGCCGATGAAAAGCCGAACGGCACCCACTGGCAAGATTCCGACGGCCAGTGGTGCTGCGCCGCGTTCTACCGGTGGGACGGCGGGCGGTACGTGGGTGTCCGCCGCAACGTCAATGACTGGGACGACCATTGGTGGTTCGCTGGCCGGCGCAAGTAGCTCTTAGCGCTAAGTCTCTCTGGACTTCGGTCCTTAGAAACTTAGCCCTTAGCCCTGTTTTGATTTGCCATCAAGGTAAATCGGAGCGGGGCTAAATTTTTGCATAAAATAATATATAATGCTCCCGGTAGTAGGTGAATAGCGATGAGGTTACGGCTTCTCGCTACCGAACCCAGTATCCATGCACCCCGAGTATCCACGGTCACGGCTGTGGGTAGAGTGGTGTATGCAGACACTTCAAAAAATGAAGCTACTTGGTATAGAGTTTTAAGGCATTGTGATGCCGGATTCGATACAGCCCCGAGAGTATTCGAGGGGTAGTGAAATAGACGAGACTCTATACAATGCTACGCCACGTTCAACCGGTGGAACGACGAGCGGAACGTGAATGTCAACCGCAACGACAATGACTGGAACGACAATTGGTGGTTCGCTGGCCGGCGCAACTCACTTCATTTTTCTCCCAATTTTGTGTTGGGAGAGTTTTGTTTTAATATCTGCCCACTCCAGCCGCCAAGCATTTTGCCGATTTCTTCAAGTGGCAAGGACAGGGCGATATATTTTTTATTGTCCAAAGACTTGGTTTCCCACAAAATCATTAAAAGAACTTTGGCGGTATCCACTTTTCGAATGGCTAATCGGACCCACGGCTGTTTTTCGTCTTTGGCTAGAAAACTCGCGGCAGCAATGGCTTCGATTGCCTCAATAAACAGCGTGTCTATTTTCTGGCCAAGTGAGTAGCGGTGGGTTTTGGGTAAAATCTGGTGGTAGCTGGACCACAAAATATAGACGGCTTTTAGTCGCTCAAGAAGCGGTAGGAGCTTTGGTTGTGAAAAGGTGCGGGGGGGGTACTATTCGAAGCGTTATGCCCAAAATCCAGTTTACTCATAGTTATGAAGATATTATTTCACTTGATAATCTGCTTTCAGCGTGGCCAGAGTTTAGCACTGGCAAGCGGAAACGAAAAGATGTGCAGGAATTTGCGCGAAACTTGATGACGAATATTATTTCTTTGCACTCTGATTTAGCTGCCAAAACCTACCAACATTCTGCCTATGAGGCTTTTAATATTGCCGATCCGAAGCCGCGGAACATTCACAAAGCCAGTGTCCGCGACCGCCTGTTGCACCATGCTTTATACCGGAAACTTTACCCATTCTTTGACCGCACCTTCATTGCTGATTCATTTTCCTGCCGGCGTCGGAAAGGAACACATAAGGCGGTGAAGAGGTTTGAGAGACTGGCGAGAAAGGCGAGTCAGAATAATACCAAGACGCTCTGGGTCTTGAAATGCGATATTCGCAAGTTTTTCGCCTCGATTGAGCAGACAATATTGCTGGATATCGTAAATGGTTATATTCCCGACAAAAACATTGTTTGGTTGATTGGAAAAATTGTATTAAGCTTTCACTCGACCGCCCCAGGCAAAGGCCTACCTCTCGGCAACCTCACTTCCCAACTGTTAGTGAATATTTATATGAACGAATTTGACCAGTTTGTGAAGCATAAACTCAAAGTGAAATATTATATCCGGTATGCCGATGATTTTGTTGTTATGTCTACCGATAAAAAGTGGCTAGAAGAAATATTGTTGGAGATTAGGGGATTTTTGGAAGAAAAACTTAAGCTGAAACTTCATCCAGACAAAGTGTTTATCAAAACTATCGCCTCGGGTGTGGATTTCTTGGGTTGGGTCCATTTTCCCGACCATCGCGTTTTGCGGACGATGACCAAAAGGCGGATGTTTAGAAATATTAAAGAGAAAGAGGGGAAGGTGGAGACTGTCCAGTCGTACTTGGGGTTGTTGCGACATGGCAATGGGTGGAAACTCCAGCGAGAGATTTTTGTTTCTTTGAAAAAAGAGTACTCCGGCCCGCGCGCCGTAGGCGCGGGGGATTTGCTATAATGTCAGTGTTACTAATTTATCTAACAAAAATATGAAAAAGGGTTACAAAGAAAATATTGAAAATTTAACCATTGCCAATACTGATTTCCGGCGGGTGGTCTATACGGGGGCGCACATGCAACTAGTTTTAATGTCACTTAAACCTGGTGAAGATATTGGTATGGAAATTCACGAGGACAACGACCAGTTTTTTCGGTTTGATGCAGGAGAGGGCAAGGTAGTAATAAATGGTAATGAATATGAAGTGGCCGATGGTGACGCGGTAATAGTGCCAGCGGGGGCCGAACACAATGTCATTAACACTTCTCTTGACCAAGATTTAAAACTTTACATCATTTACGCTCCGTCTCACCACCAAGACGGAACTATTCGCGCGAATAAGGCTGAGGCCATTGCCGATAGTCCCGATTTTGATGGCCAGACGACGGAATAATTAAAATTATTTTTATGATAGAAAAAACCGAATTTAATTCCGAGCTCGCCCCAGATCCACAAAAAGGATCTGTTGAAAAAAGAAAGGTTACTTATGAGAATGCTCTTGAGGCAGCTCGGCGGGCTTTGTCTTTTGGGGCTACTCCTGATACATGGGATGAACGTGAGTCTACTGAAAACCCAGAGTCAGGAAGTGTTGATGAACAAATGAATATTATTGAGAGATGGGTCGAAAGTCAGGATTTACTGGGGACGATTGATACGATAGAAAAGGCGACAGCCTGGGCGATATATTGGCAGTTGTGGGTCAAAGCTGGTCTAACAGAACCATTTTATTTAAAAAATCAACTTGAACAAATAAATGATGAGATTTCTTTGTCATTAAATGCTGGAGTAGGTGAAGAAGTATTATCTATACTTGAAAATGTAAAGAAAAATATAGAAATACTTCTACCGCCAGAAATGACTGTTTCGAAGAAGATTGAAAATAAAATACAAAGTGCAAAAGAATTGGCTAAAACAGGTAAGTTTAATGATGCCATAAGTTCTCTGTCTTCTATTTTAGTAAACCCGGCTTATAAAACCCACTTTAAATCGAAAAAGAATGTCCAAAAGGTTCAGGAAATAATTATTTTGCGGGGGGACATACAAATAACAGAAGAAACCAAAGAGGCACAAATAAATACAGACAAAGGGGATTATGAGCGAGTTATTCAGCGCCTAAATTGGCTCATAGCAAAGCTTGATGGTGAAGGATATTTTGAGGTTAAATCGGATCAAAAAGAAAAATTAAAAAGTCTTTTAACTAGTGCTCAATCTCAGATAATAGGCTAGGTGTGGGGATTTCTTCTTGTTAATGAGAAAAAATAGTATTGAAGCCAATCATTAAAACTAGTCCACAGGCTAGGGCTAAAATATGCCGCTTGATATTACCGTGTCGTCGAATATTTTTAGTGGTGTGGGGAATAAGGTCGCGAACAATAACATACAAAAACCCGCCAGCCGAAAGGGCTACTAGGGGGCCAATGAGTTTTTCCGTATTAGCCAAATATAAACTTAAGGTGACACCGATTAAAATAGTACTCGAGGTGAGAAAGTTTATCACCAAAGCTTTTTTGGCACTAAAACCAGCTTCCCTCATCACAAAAAACTCGGATATTCCTTGGACGACTTCATGCAGAAAAATACCTAAAGTGGCCGAGAAGCCAAAGAGAGGGCTGGCAATAAAAGCGGGGACCAGCAAGATACCATCGCCAATATTATGAATAGCGTCGCTTAAAATCATTCGCCTAGCATCGATGTGGTTGTGAGTATGGCTGTGCTCGATTTCGTGGTGGTGGTGGGCGCCGGGGATAAGGTGGCTGGCTAGTTCTAAAATAGCGAAACTCGCCACCACCAAAGATATTAGTTCCACCAAACTAAGTCCTAGCTGTTTAGTTTCCTCAAGCAAGGAATAGACAATAACCGCGAAAATACCAATCGAAAAAGTGACCAGATAGACCAGATTATTTTTTACTAAATTGTCTAATTTAAACCAGACAAAAAGTACCCCCGAAAGGGAAGCGAGCATAATAAAAGCCGAGGCGGTAAGTATTTCGATAACCATAAAGACGAGTATAGCCGAAGAGACGACTAAATGAAATAGTTTTAGGTTCAAACAAGCGGTAGGCTCGCTGGGTGCTATAATTAGATAATGTTTAAATCCGGTCACTATTTTTATGGTCTAGTTTTTGTTTTTGGCTTACTTTTAAACATTCTTTGGGAAAATCTGCACTCGATTTTGTATGTTCACTACCAAGGCGAAATAATTTCGGAGGCTATTTTATTAAAGGCCTCATTTTTTGACGCACTTATAATTTGTCTATTGTGGGGCCTGGCTCATAAAATTTCTGCTCGCTACCAAGTGGAAATTTTTGTGGCCGGTAGTTTGCTTTTCGCCGTAATTTTAGAAATATGGGCTTTGGGGACAAATCGCTGGGCCTATAATGAACTGATGCCCTTGGTCCCAATACTAAAAGTGGGCTGGTCGCCCACGGTTCAACTGGCGGTGACGGGTACTTTGTCTTTTGGGGTGACTCGGGCTACTATTAAACTCTATGTTAATAAGTTTAAATAATTTAACTAAAGGCCAATGGGCGGTATTTATTATGGGTGTAGTTTCGATTTGTGGCTTTGTCATTTACTTTTTAAAGATTGGGAACAATGAGTTTATTTGGTATATCGGGGTAATGATTGGGTTTCTGCTGCTTTTGCTTGGAACTTTGCGTTTTTACCAAACTAAGTTTAGCTAGTTTGTGGGCGCTACTTACTTGGGGTCTATTACATATGGCTGGCGGTAGTATTCCAGTGGGTGATACTGTTTTGTATGGTTATAAAATATTTCCGTTTATTGATAAAGGTGGCGAGTTTTACATTTTAAAATTTGATCAAGTGGTGCATGCTTTTGGTTTTGCAGTGGCGACTTTGGTGATGTATGAAATAATCCGTCCGCGCTGGCGGGGAAGCCGAGGACTTTTGTCTTTCGTGGCGTTTTTGGGCGGGATGGGCCTAGGAGCGCTTAATGAAATCGTCGAGTTTGTGGCAGTGTTAGTTTTTCCGGCGACCGGGGTGGGTGGGTATTTTAACACCGGTCTGGATTTGGTGTTTAATCCAAGCCCAGAATTCCCCGTCAGTTTACGGCGGGGATAAATGGGCGAGGAAAGGGGGTCGGGGAAAACGGAGTTTTCCCCGTGGCGGAGAGCAGCGAAGCGTTGAGAACCGAGGGGTTCTCAAAATAAATCTCTCCTCGCTTAATACCACGCTAGCTTGGCTACGGGGATAGGACGAGAGAAATTTATGATTGTAGCAATTTTTTATAGAGTTCTACTATTAATTTGTCGTCATTATCGTGATCAAAAGCGGAAAAACCGGGCTGGGTATTTAGTTCAAACAAGACAAATTTACCATTGGTGGTTTCGGCCACATCAAGACCCGCTAGACCTATTTTTAACTTGGAAAAAACAGGAGAAAGAAAGGACGCAAGTTCGCCCAAGCGGTGCTGGTCTGTGACCAGCACCGCTTGGGCGTTTTCGTAGTGGAGGGGACTAAGGTTGCCGGTAAAGACCGCTCTAGAAATATCTTTCTCATAGGCAAATTTGATTTGATTATTTAAAACAACTACGCGGTATTCGGTTTTTATTAGTACAAATTCTTGGGCCAAAGCAACATAGTCATAATTTTTAGATTTTTTATTGTAAATTTTCTTAAGAGCCCGGCGAATATCATTTATACTTTCACATTTAAAAACATTTCTACCCTGACTACCATTATTCATTTTTATAATTACCGGAAGTTCAAACTTGTGACTGATATCAATAGCGATGTCTTCTTGAGAATGAAAATTTTTATACTGATCAAATTCAGCCAGGGCGTCCGGATCAAAATACCCAATAGTCCGAGGCATATTTATGTGGGAAGAAAGAAAAAGATAAGTAAATTCTTTGTCTTCGGCTAGTCGAACCAAGTCCGACTGATTGGCGGGACTAGTGCAATTAATAAAAGTTTTGGGTCCGTATGGGGTTTTAACTTCAATAAAATTTTTATTTTTATCAAAAAAGCTGTAAGAAAAACCCAGCGCCATGGCCGCCTTTTCGACACAAGCGATATTTAAGCATTGGGTAGGTTGTACATCCATTGCATTAAAAGGTACTCTGATTTAGTCTATAGTACAAGATAAATATGAACCTAGTTGATTTTAAAGACAAAGTAGTAGAAATAAGACAAGCGATTGATCGCGCTAAAACTATTTTACTGCACTTGCATCCTAGCCCCGATCCTGATTCGGTGGGGTCGGTTCTCGCGCTGGCTGAATATTGTGATAGCTTGGGGAAAATGGTCACGGTCATTGGCGGTGACTCGGAATTATCTACTACTATGGCTATCGTGCCCGGGTTTGATCGAATTTTGTCCAAGTCCTATGCGGATATAAATCCAGCTGATTTTGATTTGTTTCTAATTTTAGATTCGGGAGCCGTGGGGATGATTTCCAAAAAAGGGGAAGTAGTTTTTCCCGCCAATATGACGACGGTGGTAATCGACCACCACGCGACCAATACTGGCTATGGGCAAATAAATTTAATTAATACCGAAGCGCCCGCGACCGCCCAAATTGTGCATGAACTTTTAGCTGAATGGGGAGCGACGATAACCACCGCTATGGCCAGCAATCTGTATGCGGGGCTGCACGGTGATACTGGTGGTTTTCGTTATGGTAATACTACTCCTAGAACCATGGTAGTGGCGTCTAAATTATTGGAAATAAATCCACTAGCGACCAAACTAATTTTAGATATGGGGCGAGCTTTTCCTAAAGGATTACTACGGTACAAGGCTCTCGCTTTTTCGGTGATTGAAGAAATTTTAGCGGGTCGGGGGGCGCTCATTACCCTTTCATATGATGATTTAAATAAAGCCGGCATCGATTTGGCTGACACCGAAGCGGCCTCACTTTCTAATGAGCTTTTGTCTGTCAAAGACTGGCTTTTGGGCGTGACTTTGGTGGAAAAGGAAGCAGGGCGGGTGCGAGTGTCACTGCGTTCTAAAGATGCCAATTTGCTTGATGTCTCTAAAGTGGCGGTGGCCCTAGGTGGTGGCGGGCACCCACTGGCCGCCGGGATTTTGCTTTTAATGCCAATTGATGAAGCGAAAGAAAAAGTGATAGAAATGATAGAAAAAAATTTTACAAAATTGACTTAAATTGATTAGTGTTTTAGTCTAATATCAGAAAATTGGGCCAGGGCTTTCAACCACTAAGGAGGTGAAAGTGGAGAATTATCAGATGGGTGAGGTTTTGATCCCACCAGATGAAGAAGGATTTGTGGGGAGACTGATCAGGGATGGTTCGCCGGTTTATTTGCTTTCTGGTAACGGCGATCAGAAACCTGCCATGATGGCGGGGGAAGACACCATTAAAGGTCAGCAACCGTCGGAAATTTATTGCCAGCTGTATAGTTGAAGCTGGCAGTAAGGGGTGGTGGGGCTTTTAAACCCCGCCACCCCTTTTCATTTTTATATTTTTTAATCTAAGCCCAGAATTCCCCGTCAGTTTACTGCGGGGATGAATGGGCGAGGAAAGGGGGTCGGGGAAAACGGAGTTTTCCCCGTGGAGGAGAGCAGTGAAACGTTGAGAACCGAGGGGTTCTCAAAATAAATTTCTCCTCGCCTAATACCCCGTTAGCTTTTGCTATAGGGATAGGATGAGGAGGGTTTATTTAATTTTAGTTAGTCGTATTTTTTCTGACTGCTTCGGCCACCATTTGAGCTACTTTTTTGTCAAAAGGCGAAGGGATTATTTCTTCGGCGGTGGGGTTAGCTACACAATCGGCAATGGCCTGCGCCGCGGCAATTTTCATTTCCTCGGTTACTTTTTTAGCACCACTATCAAACAATCCGCGAAAAATTCCCGGAAAAGCGAGGACATTGTTGACTTGATTGGGAAAATCGCTTCGGCCAGTGGCTACCACATAAGCCCCGGCCTCTTTGGCTATATCAGGCATAATTTCAGGGGTAGGGTTGGCCATCGCAAACACTATCGCCTTGGGGGCCATCGATTTCACCATATCAGCCGTGACGGTGTTTGGCCCGGAAACACCAATCAAAATATCGGCTTTTTTTATAACTTCGGCTAGATTAGTGGGACAGTTGGTGGCGCAAGTGGTGGTCGTGCTTGGAAAATCTTTAATTATTGCCAATTTAGCTTCGTTTAAATCGGTTCGATGATTACAAACTAAACCTTTAGAGTCGACCAAAGCATAATTTTTCAGGCCAGCCCGGTAGAGAAGTTTAGTAATGGCGATACCGGCCGCGCCAGCGCCGGCAATAACTGCTCGCACCTCACTAATATTTTTTTCTACCACTTTCAAAGCATTGGTCAAAGCCGCTAGTACGACAATGGCTGTTCCATGCTGGTCGTCGTGAAAAACGGGAATGGGTAAGATTTGTTTCAGCCGTTCCTCGATTTCAAAACAACGCGGGGCCGAAATGTCTTCCAAATTTATTCCACCAAAGGATGGGGCAATAGCGGTAATAGCCTTAATAATTTCTTCGGTGTCTTGAGTGGCCAGGCATATTGGCACGGCATCGACACCACCAAACTCTTTAAACAAAATGGCCTTGCCCTCCATCACGGGCATCGCGGCTTCGGGGCCAATATTGCCAAGTCCGAGTACGGCCGAGCCGTCGGTGATTATCGCCACCGTGTTACCGACATTGGTATAGGTTGTCAGTTTGGTTTTGTCTTCAGCGATAGCGATGCAGACCGTGGCCACACCCGGGGTGTAGGCTAAACTCAAATCTTCTCGCGTATTGAGCGGAACTTTTACTTTAGTTTCTAGTTTGCCACGATATTTTTTATGTAATTCAAGGGAAGTGTCGCCAATTTCCATAAGGGCAGTTTGATTAGTTGTTTAATAACTGTATTCTAACCCATCTCTTGACCAATCCGAAGGCCGAGTCCACTGGTTGACTTTTGGGGCAGATTTGGTAATATTAGTAGGTGCCCCGCGGGGCTTTTTTAATACCAAAAATATGTCATTCATTGATTATTTAAAATCAACCAAAGCCGAGCTAAGACATGTCAACTGGCCAACCAGACGGGAGGCGGTAGTTTTTACTCTGATTGTGATAGTAATATCAATTGTCGTTGGAGCTTATTTGGGCGTTTTGGATTTTGTTTTTACTTCGATTATTAAAACTTTCATCATTTAATTTTTATGGCTAAACAAGAGTTAGACCAAGGGCGAAATTGGTATGCCATCCATACTTATTCCGGTTATGAAAATGCGGTAGCTCGTAACTTGAAACAGCGCATCGAATCTTTGGGTATGGAAAGCAAAATATTTAATGTCTTAGTACCGATCGAAAAAAAGGTCAAAATAAAAGGGGGCAAGCGGGTGACTGTCGAGGAAAAAATTTACCCGGGTTATGTCTTGGTTGATATGGTAGTTACTGACGATTCTTGGTATGTGGTGCGCAATACCCCTCGCGTTACCGGGTTTATTGGTTCGGGAGTTATTCCGGTGCCTTTGGAAAAATCAGAAGTTGATGAGTTGTTTCGTCGCATGGGTGATGATTCGACCAAACACGCTATTGATTTAACAGTAGATGAGGCGGTAGTTGTCGTCGATGGGCCGTTTAAAGAATTTGAGGGTAAAGTCAGTGAAATTGACGAGGAGCGAGGCAAAGTTAAAGTCTTGGTGTCGATGTTTGGGCGGGAAACACCAGTCGAATTAGATTTTCTTCAGGTGAAGAAAATCTAATTCGACAAATCTCAAAAACCAAATCTCAACTTTCAAAAAATTTTTAAATTTTGGATGCTTGGAGCTTGTTTGGGATTTGGTGTTTGTAATTTGTGATTTTAAACAACGAGGATGGACAATCATCGTAAAATAAGGTAGATTCTTAACACTAAAACTATGGCAGATAAAAAGATAATAAAAAAGGTTAAACTACAAATCCCAGCCGGGGCGGCTAACCCAGCGCCACCAGTGGGGCCAGCCCTTGGTCAAGCGGGGGTTAATATTGGGGAGTTTGTGAACCAATTTAACAGCCGAACCCAGGAGATGCGCGGGGATATTATTCCGGTGGAGATTTCAGTTTATGAAGACCGCAGTTTTGATTTTATTTTAAAGACTCCCCCAGCTTCGCGTCTGATTTTAAAGGCGATTGGGACCGATAAGGGTTCCGGTAAAAATATCATTAAAAAGGCTGGCACTATTACCAAAGCGCAAGTCAAAGAGATTGCTGAGAAAAAAATGGTTGACTTGAATGCCCATGACCTTAATGCAGCCATGAAAACCATTGAAGGAACGGCGCGGAGCATGGGGGTGGACGTGAAATAGGAAACGTTCACCGGCCGGAGGCTGACGAGCCGAGGCGGGCCCGCGCAACTTTTCAGCAGAAAAGTATGGGTGGGTGGAAGTGAAATAGAAATGGGCTAAACCCCAACCCATATTTTTCTGCTGAGAAATATGGGTGGGTCGAAGTCAAATAAATATAAATTTTCAAGAAAAAAGCGCCTAGGTTAGGCGCTTTTTTCTTGGATATGTTTGTGGTTTCTTGTCAACCGTTTACCATCATTGTCACTAGGGTATAATGTTTGCATGAGTGAAAATTCTAACCCTAATCAAGAAAGATATATTCGTCCAAGCTGGGACGAGTATTTTTTGAAAATTATGGAGGTGGTGGGTAGTCGGGGAACTTGTGACCGGGGGCGTTCGGGCTGTGTTATTGTTAAAGACAAAAGAATTCTTTCAACGGGTTATGTAGGCTCGCCCATTGGCTTGCCCCATTGTGATGAAGTGGGACACGAAATGCATACGGTGACGAGCGAGGATGGTAAGGAATCAAGACACTGTATTCGAACCACCCATGCTGAACAAAATGCGATTGTGCAAGCGGCGCGGATTGGGGTGCCTCTGGCCGACGCGGTTTTGTATTGCAATATGACTCCCTGTTATGTCTGTGCCAAAATGATTATCAACGCTGGTGTTAAAAGGGTGGTGGCCCGCAAGGACTATCATATTGGTGCCCGGAGTAAGGAAATATTAAAAGAAGCTGGGGTGCAATACGAGTTGGTAAATAATGAAATCGAAAAGTATAACGATATTTAAATATGGCTGTTATTACCAAAGCGGAAATTTTAGATAGAATTAAAAAGGGTGAAATTGGCTTTGAGCCCATGGTTGATATTTTTCAGTTACAACGACATGCGGTGGATTTGCGTTTAGGTTATATCTTTTCTTTACCACAAATTTGGCGGTTGTCGGTGCGGGGGCGCGAGGCTTTAAATATTGATTATACGCGTAAAATTGATGCGCGCCTGTTTGAAACCATCGAACTAAAAGCGGGGCAATATTTTGAACTGTTACCCCAAGAATATGTTTTAGTGTCGGTGTTAGAAAAAGTAAAATTGCCAGCTGACTTGATGGCCGTAATGTATCCACGGTCTTCGACCAACCGTAAAGGTTTGTCGGTGGATTTGACGGGGATTATTGATGCTGGTTATGAGGGATCATTAACTATTCCGATTCGGAACAATACGACTTCCCAGGTCATTAGGCTTTACCCGGGCGAGCGCATTTGCCAGTTGGTTTTTGAAGAGTTATCGGCCAAAATTACCGAGGGACGTAAAAGTAAGTATCATAAACAAAAAACCAGCATTTATCTTCCCGACAAGGAGGAAGAAATAAAACTAATCTCGGCTGGTAAAATTGAAACCTTAAAAAAACGTTACCCAATAAAATAACCAATATGAAAACTTTTATTTATGACGAGTTTGGTCCCGAGGATACTGCGATGATGCAGGCTCTTTATTCACGAAGCGCGGCTAGTGTCGAAGAACATGCGGAAAAAGTGAAGAAGAGTGGTTCGGGAAAATTTATGGAACGATTTTATGTTGGTTATGGTCACGCTTCGATCGCGGACTGCGGTAGTACCACTATTTTTGTTGAAGGGGTTAGTATGTTGGTGGCCAAAGCATTGCAGGATTGGCCTTTATATTCGGGACAGGAAACTAGTTCGCGTTATATTGATTTTGCTAATCAAGAGATAGTGGACCCTCTAGGGACAGCTGAATCTAAAGCCATAATTAAAAATTGGTTGGATTTTTATGTTAACAGTCGGGAACCACTAATTGTTTATTTAAAAAAACGATACCCGCGCCGGCCCGTTGAAGATGAAGCGGTTTATGACAAAGCCATTACTTCCCGTTCGTTTGATGTTTTGCGGGCGTTTTTGCCGGCCGGTGCGACCACTCAACTGTCGTGGCACACTAATTTACGCCAAGCGGCCGACAAGCTGGCGCTCCTTAAATATTATCCACTGGAGGAAGTGAAAACCGTGGCCAAAAATATTCATGACAAACTGAAGGAAAAATATCCTAGCAGTTTTTCGCATAAGGAATATGAAGAGCAGGAAAAATACCGCCAGTCAACGGTGGAAAATTACACATTTTACAAAACCAATATTTGTAATCCTAACTTTGTTTATTCCACTACTATTAACCCAACCGTGCTTACCCAATACCAAGATGTTTTAAGTCGTCGACCAACCAAAACCAATTTACCTCATTTTCTGACCGAATTGGGGACAATCTCGTTTGAGTTTTTGCTAGATTTTGGTTCCTTTCGTGATATCCAACGCCATCGCCATGGTGTTTGTCGGATGCCCCTGGTTACTACTAGTTGCGGGTTTAATGATTGGTATTTAAACCAGTTGCCAGACGACTTACGTCTTCAAGCTTTTGACCTTATCAAAAAACAAAGTGTGGCCATCGAGACTTTACCAACCACTGTCGAGATAAAGCAATACTATGTGGCAATGGGTTTTAATGTGTCATGCAAGGTGACTTATGGTTTACCGGCGACAGTTTACACCGTGGAGTTACGTTCGGGTAAGTTGGTGCACCCGTCGCTTAGACGAGTGGCCCACCAAATGCACTATGGTTTAAAAGCCTTGTTTCCAGATTTAGTTTTGCATTCTGATTTAGAACCAGACGACTGGGATGTTCGACGGGGATTACAAGATATTAAAGAAAAAACCAACTAAAATGAAAGACAAACAAATTCAAAAACTAATCGCCGCCGAAATCAAGCGTCAAAAAAAAGTGGTCAATCTGATTGCCTCGGAAAATTTTGTCTCCAAGGATGTTTTAGAGGCTCTCGGGTCGGAATTGACCAACAAATATGCCGAAGGCTACTCGGCCCTGCGCTATTATGGGGGAAATGAAATTGTCGATAAAATTGAGGATTTATGCCAAGAGCGAGCATTAAAAGTTTTTAAATTATCTAAAAAAGATTGGCGGGTAAATGTTCAGGCTTTGTCTGGCTCGCCAGCTAACACGGCGGTGTATTTAGCTCTGGTGCCGATTGGGGAAAAAATAATGGGTATGACCTTAACCGATGGTGGACACCTTACTCATGGCCATAAAGTCTCAATTACCGGCAAGGTTTGGCAACAGATTCCTTATGGAGTTAATTCCAAGACCGAAATGCTTGATTATGAGGAAATTGCTAAAATTGCCGAGAAAGAAAAACCTAAAATAATTGTGGCTGGCTTCACGGCTTATCCTCGCCAGATTGATTGGCCAAAGTTTCGAGCTATCGCTGATAGTTGTGGGGCCATTTTGATGGTGGACATGTCGCATATCGCTGGTCTTATTGCGGGCGGGGCCTATCCCAGCCCCTTTCCTTATGCCGATGTCGTGACCAGCACCACGCATAAAACTTTGCGTGGCCCGCGCTCGGCCCTTATTTTTTCCAAAAAAGAATTAGCTGACAAAATAAATAAAGCCGTATTTCCGGGTTTGCAGGGCGGGCCACACTTAAATCAAATAGCGGCGGTGGCGGTGGCTTTGGGTGAAGCATCCACGCCGGCATTTAAAACATATGCCAAGCAGGTGGTCAAAAATGCCTCGGCGCTGGCTAAGGAATTATCTCGTCTGGGTTGGCGATTAGTGTCTGGTGGAACAGATTCCCATTTAATTTTGCTGGACACTTGGTTGGACGGTAAAGGGATAGGTGGTAAAGATGCTAGTGACCGACTGGAAAAAGCGGGTATCATTGTCAATAAAAATACCATTCCGGGCGAAAAAAGAACGCCGGTCAATCCATCGGGAATTCGTCTTGGCACGGCCGCCGAAACAACTAGGGGTAAAAAAGAAAAAGATATGATTAAATTGGCTCAACGGATTGATAAGATTTTAAAGAAAAAATGAAAAAAGGAAAATTAATTGCTATTGATGGCATAGATGGTTCCGGCAAAGCAACACAAGTTAAACTTTTGGCCGAGCGGTTAAAAAAAGAAGGGTTTAAGGTAAAGGCCATCGATTTTCCTCGTTACTATGACAACTTTTTTGGTAAGTTAATCGGCGAATATCTTTCTGGTTTGTATGGTGATTTTACTGAAGTCGACCCACGCATTGGTTCGTTGCTTTATGCGGCTGACCGTTTTGAGTCGAGTAAAGATATTAAAAAATGGCTCGATGATGGTTATATTGTTTTGTCTGATCGCTACACTTCAGCTAATGAAATTCACCAAGGGGGTAAAATTTTTAACCAACAAGCTCGTCGAGAATTTTTAGTCTGGCTAGAAAAGATGGAATACGGTGTTTTCAATATCCCTAAGCCCGACCTAACCATTTTGCTTGATGTGCCATTTGAGGTGAGTAAGCATTGGCTAGAAAATAAAATTACCAGACGAAGTAAAAAATATTTAAAAGGCCGGCGCGATGTGGCTGAAGATAATTTGCGATATTTAAAAACCTCGCGTGAATGTTCTTTGTGGCTAGCTATTCATAATAAGACCTGGGCCAAGATCGAGTGTTGTAAAGGTATGGTTTGTATGTCACCAGATGAGGTTGGCCAAAAAGTATTTGAAATTGTTAAGAAAAAAATCAATCTCGCTTACTATGGAAATAAAACTAAAAATAAAAAAATTAAATCCCGAGGCTAAGCGTCGGGGATACTCGGCACCAGATGAATCGGTGTTTGACAGTTTGACACGATATAACCGTTGTATATACTATAGTTATGAAAACTATCATCAATATTAAAGCCGATAAGGAGATAAAGGAACAAGCGGTGAAAACCGCCAAAGCCATGGGTTTGCCCCTAAGCACGGTAGTCAACGCCTTTTTGCGACAATTTGTGGCCGAGCAGCAGGTGACTTTTTCTGTTCCGCTCGTGCCATCCAAAAAACTTGAACAAATTCTTAAACAGGCGGAGAGGGAAACGAAAGACAGCGAAAATATCGTGGGGCCATTTGGTTCGGCTAGAGATATGATGAAAGCGCTAAGATCTTAAATCTTCCATGCCCCAGGTTTATTATCTCAAAAGTTTTAAGAAGCAGTTCAAGCGCTTACCGCCAAAGATTCAGGATAAATTTGGGGAAAAACTAGAAATTTTCATGACCGATTGCTCGGCCCCGATTCTTAATGACCATACTTTGTCTGGCCAGTGGATAAATCATCGTAGTATTAACATTACTGGCGATTATCGGGCGATTTATAAATTGGAAAAAGTCATCGCGATTTTTGTCGTCATCGGCAATCACGATGAACTTTACGGCAAATGATTCTGCTGTGTTATCACGAGGTTGAACCTCGTGGCGGAAAAAGTGAGTGAATTGTCTGAATCAAGTCATGGTGAAGGGCGCTTTGGGTCAACTGGTCGTTAGTCAAACTACTCCTCGTTAATGCCCTATACAGGGCCCTTTTTTGTGCTATATTTGACCTAATGATTCGTTCTAATATTGAAAAAGCGTTGATCGAGGAACTCAAGGTTTTGGGGGTACGAGGCCCTAAGGTTGATTTGGAGCATCCGACCGATCAGGCCCTGGGCGATTATGCCACCAATGTGGCCTTGGTCTACGCTAAAAAAATTGGCGCCAACCCGATTGATTTGGCGGGCAGGATTGTGCAGGGGTTAAAAACGCGCCACTTTCCGGAAGTAGAAAAAATTACGGTGGCGGGTTTTGGTTTTATTAATTTTTACCTCAAGCCAGACTTTTTTGAAAAGGAAATTAAAGAAATTTTGGCCAATGAAAAATTTGGGCAAAACAACCGCCTGAAAAAGCAAAAAACAATTGTTGAATACACCGACCCTAATCCGTTTAAAGTTTTTCACATTGGACATTTAATGTCTAATACGATTGGGGAAGCAGTGTCGCGATTACTTGAATGGAATGGGGCAGAGATAAAACGGGCTTGTTACCAAGGTGATGTTGGTTTACATATTGCCAAAGCTATTTATGGTTTACAAAAAAAGCCGGGGCAGTTTTGGAAAGAGAAGTTTTTTGGCACCGCTGTTAGTCGGGTGTCATATTTAGGCCTTGCTTACGCTTTGGGGGCTAAACAATATGATGAAGGTAAGGAAATACAAAAAGAGATTATTGAACTAAATAAAAAAATTTACGACCGCAGTGATGCATCAGTTAACCGACTTTATGATGCCGGCCGCACTTGGAGCCTCGACTATTTTGAAACCATCTACCAACGGCTGGGGACCAAGTTTGACTTCTACTTTTTCGAGAGTGAGATGGCGGCTTTAGGCAAAGAAATTGTTGAGGAATTTCTGAAGAAGCAGATTTTTACAGAAAGCGATGGTGCGGTTGTCTTCAAAGGCGAGGCCCATGGTTTGCATACCCGGGTTTTCCTAAATTCCCAAGGTTTACCGACCTATGAAGCCAAGGAGCTGGGTCTCGCTAAAGCTAAATATGATAAATATAAATTTGACCAGTCAGTAGTGATAACTGCCAATGAGCAAACAGAATATTTTAAAGTAGTAATGAAAGCGATGGAGTTTGTTTTTCCTAATTTGGCCAACAAAACCAGACATATTGCGCATGGTCTTTTAATGTTGCCGACGGGTAAGATGTCTTCGCGGACTGGGGACGTGGTGGCGGCCGAAGATTTGATTAGTGATATTGAAGCCAAGGTCAACGAGAAGTTGATTGATCGCCCTTTGTCTAAAAATCAGAAAAAAGCTATTGCCGAGGTGGTGGCGATAGCGGCGATCAAGTTTTCAATTTTACGACAAGCGCCCGGCCGAGATGTGATTTTTGACACGGAAAAATCGGTGTCTTTTGAAGGGGATTCAGGGCCATATTTGCAATATACCGCGGTGCGCGCTAGTTCGGTGATTAAAAAGGGCGAGGGGGAAGGTTTGGTGCCCAAATCGGTTCGGCCCGCCGGTGATCTAAATATTTTAGAACGTTTGCTTTACCAATTTCCTGAAGTAGTGGAGCGAGCAGGGGTGGATTTGGCCCCCCATTATATTGTGACTTATCTATTGGAAGTTGCCTCGGCATTTAACGGTTTTTATGGGGGTAATAAAATTATAGACAGTGACAATGTGGTCATGTCGGAGTGGCGTTTGGCTTTAACAGAAGCGACCCGCCGAGTTTTAGTAAATGGGCTGGAGATTTTGGGGATACGGGTGCCGGACCAAATGTAGGGCGCTCACCCTCGCCTTTTTAAGCTGGGCCCCGCTTCGTCGGTTAGAAATCATAGTCACCTCGCGACGAAAATCTCATAACTCGCTCTGCTGAGCTCAAACAGATGAGATTTTCTGCTCGGTTCCTTGATTTCTAAACCGACTCCCGCGAAAGCTTAAAAAAAGAGAGGGTTCGCTGGGGTGGGGGTAGAATAATGAGGTGAAAAAATTAGTTATTTATATAAATTCATCAGATTGTTTATATGGAGAATATCCTTAATTTAATCAAAGAAAATTATGTTTTTCCCGTAGACATAAAAGTTGATGAAATTCTGCAACAATCGGGAGGGCGTGTTGTTTATAAGGTGACTTCAGGAGATAACCAATATATTCTTAAAATCGCTGATGAGTCTAAAACACAAGAGATGGTAGAAAAAGATACTCAAATTTTTTCATTCCTAAAACAGAATAATTTTAAAAATAGTTCCGTTCTCTTAGAAACAAAAAATAAAGAGAGATACATTAATACCGAAGGGAAATTTGTTTATGTTTTGGAATATATCGATGGTAAAAATCCAGAAAGTAGTGTTGCTACATGGGCCACGCTGGGCGAAATAGCTTCTCGGCTACACCATATAGAAGGATATCCCTATAAAACATCTTTTACTTTTGCATCTGAAAAACCAAAATTTGTGAAGACAGCCAAGCCGTTGCCTTTTGGAACGGATTATTTAGCTCTAGCTAATCAACTTCCAGATTTGGACGAATTACCCCAATCACTCATTCATACTGATATTGGGCCACACAATTCAGTCGAGAAGAGTGATAGACAAATTATTTTGGTGGATTGGGACGATGCTGGTGTTGGAACAAAAATATTAGACTTGGGCTTTCCGCTGGTATGCCAGTTTGTTACTCATGAACTCATTTTTAAAGAAAAAGAAGCCTTAGCTTTTTATACTTCCTATCAGTTGAGAGGTGAAATAACTGATGAGGAAAAAGATATTTTATTTGACGCGGGCATATTCTTTGCTCTTATGTATCTTCCATATGGTGATATAGACAAAAATTGGGCTAGGATACGATTTGCGCTGGACAATAAGGAGAGGATCAGTTCAGTAGTGTTTTAAATTGTAAACGGACCTATTTTAAGGTAAATTATTTAAATATGTTAGACGAAAAAGACCAACCAATCAAGTCCGATATTGCCAAACGAGAGGAAGAAATTCTGCAGTTTTGGCAGGACAATGATATTTTCAAAAAATCATTAGCTAAAAACATTACCGGCCCCGCCTCCGCTAAAGCTACGGCGGGCAAGGAGTTTGTTTTTTATGAAGGTCCGCCGACTGCCAATGGCCGGCCCGGTCTTCACCACCTAGAAGCGCGGGCTTTCAAAGATGCGATTCCGCGCTATAAAACGATGCGGGGTTTCAAAGTAAGTCGACGGGGTGGTTGGGATACCCATGGTTTGCCAGTAGAAATAGAAACCGAAAAAAAACTGGGATTAAAATCTAAAAAAGACATTGAGAGTTATGGTATAGGTAAATTTAATGAAGAATGTAAAAAAAGTGTCTGGTCTTATGTCGATGAATGGCGTAGTTTTACCGAACGGATTGGCTATTGGGTAGATTTAGACAACCCATATATTACTTACAAACCCGAGTATATGGAGTCGGTCTGGCATATCTTAGCCACGGCTCACAAACGTGATCTTTTATATCAAGACTATCGGGTGGTGCCGTGGTGTACGAGGTGTGGGACAGTTTTATCTAGCCACGAACTGGCCCAAGGTTATGCCGATGTTAAAGATTTGTCGGTATATGTGAAATTTGAATTGGAAGACGAGCCAAACACTTTTATGTTAGCTTGGACGACCACCCCGTGGACATTGCCGGGAAATGTAGCGTTGGCGGTTGGGGCAGATATTGATTATGTAAAACTTCGGGCCTTGCCTGAGGCAGAATTTAGTGACAATCACACTGAACAAAAACATAAAGATGAATTTATTATTTTAGCGAGGAAAATTTTTGAAAAAATATCACGCCAAGATAGTAATGGGGATTATATTTTGATGGACAAAACTGAACAAGTCTATAAGCTGGTGACGGAAATTAAAGGCGATAAACTTCTCGGTAAAAAATACAAACCCTTGTGGCCGTTTTTAGCTGATCAGCTATCGGCGAAGGAAAGAGATAAGTCTTTTCAAGTTTATCCAGCTAGTTTTGTAACTACTGAAGATGGTACAGGAGTGGTGCATACGGCAGTAATGTATGGTCAGGATGACTTCGAATTGGGGACGAGAGTGGGCCTACCTAAATATCATATCGTAAATGAAGATGGCACTTTTAAAACAGAGGCAGGATTTTTAGCGGGCCGATTGGTAAAAGACGAAGCGACTGACGTGGAAATAATTAAAGATTTGGCTGGACGGGAACTTTTATTTAAAAAAGAAAAATATACACATACCTATCCATTTTGTTGGCGTTGTAAAACTCCACTTATTTATTATGCGCGGGATTCTTGGTATATCCGGATGTCGGCATTGAAGGATGAGTTGGTTAGAGAAAATCAGGACATAAATTGGGAACCAGCGCATATTAAAGATGGTCGTTTTGGCGAGTGGCTCGCGGGGGTGAAAGATTGGGCCATTTCGCGCGAGCGTTATTGGGGTACGCCACTGCCGGTGTGGCGGAGTGCTGACAAAAAGGAGATATTGGTGGTTGATTCAATAGAAACTCTTAAAAAACACACCAAAAAGTCTGGTAATAAATATTTTGTGTTAAGGCACGGCGAAGCTGAACACAATGCTCTTGGGATAATTGATTCAACTGATGCTAATAAATATACTTTGACCGAAACGGGGCGCAAACAAATAGAAACAACTGTTGCTGATTTGAAAAATAAAAAAATTGATATTATTTATTCTTCGCCATTTTTTAGAACCAAGGAATCGGCGGAAATTTTGGCGGACAGTTTAAATATCGCTAAAGCGGAGATAATTTTTGATGACCGGCTTAAAGAATTAGATTTTGGTAGCTTGCACGGCCAAGAATTTTCAGAATTTCTAAAATATGAGAAAGAAAATATGTTGTTGTTTTCTGACTTATTGCCAGATGGGGAAAGTTATCTGGACGCCAAAAGACGTTTCGGAAAATTTATTTATGAATTAGAAGAAAAAGTGAAGGGTAAAAATATCTTGATTGTTACTCATGGGATTGGCGCCGAAGTTTTAGTGCCAATCGCTTTAGCTGCAAACAACGAAGACTCAAAAAAAATATTAGATAAAGTGGCACCAAAAGTGGGAGAAGTCAATCAGATTGATTTTGTGCCCCTACCTCATAATAATAATTTTGAGCTGGATTTACATCGGCCGTTTATCGATGAGGTAAAACTGGTTTCTGATAATGGTACTGAACTATCACGGGTGCCGGAAGTGATGGATGTGTGGTTCGATTCGGGGGCGATGCCTTTTGCCCAAGATCATTATCCGTTTGAAAACAAAGAAAAGATTGAAAATGGTGGATATCCAGCCGATTTTATTTCCGAAGCGATTGATCAAACCCGTGGTTGGTTTTACACCTTACACGCCGTGGGGGCCCTAATGGGTCGCGGTAAGGCCTATAAAAATGTCATTTGTTTAGGCCATATTTTAGACTCTGCAGGTAAAAAAATGTCCAAGTCGGTGGGCAATGTGGTCAATCCTTGGGAAATGATTGATAAATATGGTGTTGATGTTTTGCGTTTTTGGATGTATTCAGTCAATCAGCCTGGAGATTCAAAAAATTTTGACGAACGGACAGTGGATGAAGTAAACAAAAAGGTTTTTAATCTCCTAAAAAATGTTGTTAATTTTTACGAGATGTTTAAGACGAGGGCAGAACCGCTTGCTAATTTTTCTAATTTGCCGGCACTCGATCGTTGGGTCGTTGCTAAACTTGCCCAACTAAAAACTGAAATGACCAATAGTCTTGATCGATATGATTTGTTTTCGGCAACAAGATATTTACGTGAGTTTGTTGGTGATTTGTCACAGTGGTATATTCGGCGGTCACGCGACCGGTTTAAAAATGGTGGCGAGGATGCTTTAATAGCCGAAGCGACAACCAGATTTGTTTTACTTGAAATTTCCAAACTGATGGCTCCATTTGCGCCGTTTTTTGCTGAAGACATTTTTAAGAAGTTAAAAACCGAAAGTGATTCCGAGAGTGTTCATTTGGCAGAGTGGTCAAAATGGCAAGTGGATTTTGATATTGAAAAGACTATAAAAAATATGGATCAAGTGAGGGAGATCGTTTCGCTTGCTCTCGAGGCAAGGTCTAAAGCCGGGGTTAAGGTACGACAACCCTTGGCTCTACTTACCATTAAAGAGTTGGTAGACAAAGACCTTTGGTCAATCATTAAAGATGAAGTTAATGTGAAAAAAATAAAACACAATAGTGAGTTGGCTGAAAAAATATTTTTAGACACTAATTTGACCGAAGATTTGAAAGAAGAGGGGAAGGCCCGGGACCTGATGCGCCAGATTCAGGACTTGCGCAAAGAGCGTGGGCTCGCACCGAGTGATCGGATTACTCTCACAATCGCGACCAACGAAGCGGGCCAGAGCCTAGTAGAAAAATTTCAAACCGAAATTATAAAAACCGTGGGTGCCGACAGCTTATCATTTGAACTTTCTGATAGTGAAAGTGAATTTAAGATTTCTTTCTAACCCTGTTTCTAATTTTTAATTTCTAAATTTTTATTCTTCCTTCTATCCTATTATGGCTCATCGGCATTATCATACCCAAGGTTTTATTTTAAATGAACGCCCCTTGCGGGAGAAGGACATCTTGATATCGGTTTTTACTTTGGATTTAGGTCTAGTAAGAGCCACTATAAAGTCGGCGCGAGATATTAGATCTAAACTTCGCCCACACGCCAGTCGTTACGGCTATGTCAGTATTACTCTGGTTCGTGGGCGGGAATTTTGGAAAGTAGTCGGCCTTGAAACCATCAGTATTTATCAGCCAATTTGGAGTTGTCAGGATTTGGCTTTACCGACAGCCCGGATTTTTGCCTTGTTAGAGCGGTTGGTTAACGGTGAAGAATCTGCCCCTAGACTTTTTGCTGATGTGGCTGAAGGTATAAATCTTATGGCCATCTTACCGTTGGTCGAGCGTAGTCAGCATGCTAAAAATCTAGAATGTTTAGTGGTTTTGCGTGTGCTTCACCATTTGGGTTATTTACCTAGTTTACCCTTACTTCAGCCTTTTATTGCTGAATCCAGACTTGATTTGGCCTTGGTCCAGTCTATGTCGCCAATTCGGTTGGAGGCGATTCAAACTATCAATCGAGCCTTCAACGACGCTAATGTTTAATCAAACTGCAGAATTTTCCGTTAGCTTCCTGTAAGGATAGGATGAGCAGGTTTTAGCTTATGTGATATAATTTTCCTATGCCCAACGAGGAGAAAATTAATCATTTAGAGGAAGCCGAAAAAAAACTCTACCGCCGTGACGTTGTGCCCGAATCACGGCCACGAACGCGGTTGCGTTTAGTGGAGCGAGAAATAAATAAAGATTGGTCCGATGGCTCGTCTTCTTTAAATAGAAATCAATCAATGAACAGTTCTATTTTGGCCAAAATTCTTATATTTGCCATCATTTTATTTATTGGCACCTTGGGGGTGGCGGCTTTTGTTGTTTGGCAAGGTGGCAATCAAATTTCTGGTAAAAATATCGACTTTGAAATCAAGGGTCCAGTGGCGGTTAAAGCTGGTGACGAAACCTCGCTCCAAATTCTTATTTCCAATCGCAACACAATCGAACTACAAAGTGTCAAACTATTACTAGCCTTTCCAACTGATACCAAGTCGGCCTCAAGTACAGAAATTGATTTAGTTCGTCTTTCTGAACCCCTAGGCATAATTGATTCAGGTGAGGTTGTAAATAAAACCGTTAAAGCTACTTTTTTTGGCCAAGAAGGAGAGGAAAAACAGGTTAAAGCTAAAATCGAATACAAAGTTCCTGGGTCAAATGCTTTGTATACTAAAGACACCGACATCTTTTTTTCTATTAGTTCGCCTCCGGTAGGCCTGGTTCTAAAAACTGTACCCGAAGCGGCTTCCGGCCAAGAGGTCGAGGTAGAAGTCAATATTTCCCCCCGGTCACGCCAGTCGGTAGATAAGGCTTTATTGGTGGTGGACTATCCAGCCGGCTTTACCTTTTCTGAATCTAGTGTAACCCCATCTTTTAATAATAATGTTTGGGTTTTACCAGACCTGTCGGCCAATGCCGAGCAAGTTATTACTATTAAGGGTATTTTGACTGGCGTAGAAAATGAAAACAAGGCTTTTGTGGCGACAGTTGGGACACAAGATTCTTTGGGCGAAGATACTATTTCTTTTCCCTATAACCGTACCACCGAAACTATTCATTTGCGTGAAGCTTTTATTGGACTTTCAATTTTAGCCGATGACAGTACCAAACAACCATACATTGCTTTAGGCGATCGGTCGGTCAAGTTTCAACTTGGCTGGCAAAACAATTTAGATGTAGCGGTGTCTGATGCCGTTATTGAGCTTACTTTTACAAGCAATATTGCCAATTTGCCAGAAACAGACCCTGGTAAAGGTTTGTATCGCGCCGATCAAAACAAAATTACTTGGACCAAGTCGGTTGAGTCGGCTTTGGCTTCGATTAAACCCGGAGAAAAAGGTCTGGTCACTTTTGCTTTGACTACCAAAGCCCTAAATATTTTAGAAACCCAAGCAGTGAGAAATCCCGTAATAAATATTTCAGCTAAACTAACCGCCAACCGCAATTCCCCTGGTTTTTCTGGTGAAAAAATTGTTTCCGAAACTAAGTCAGAAGTGAGAGTAAAAACTATGGCGACCTTATCGCAAGTGCTAAATCGAGCCGGTGGAACTTTTTCTAATACTGGTCCAATACCACCACGGGTTGAACAAGAAACTACCTATACCGTAACTTGGTCGGTGACCAACACCTCTAGTCAATTGCGTGATGCCATCGTGAAAACAGTTTTGCCATCTTATATTGAATGGAAAAATATAAAACAGCCGACAGCCGAAGAATTAGTCTTTAACCCGACCAGTCGTGAATTGGTTTGGAAATTAGGGCGAGTTCAGCCGGGGGTTATTCCTCGTAGTGTGGCTTTTCAAATTGGACTACTGCCAACCTTGGATCAAGTTGGTATAAACCCAGTTTTAATTGATGAAATGAAGTTATCAGCATTTGACACTTTTGCCGAGACAATGGTAGAAGATAAGGTGGTCGCTGTGTCGACTAAACAAATCAGTGACCCTGGCTACCAGTTAGACCTTGGGGTGGTAGATCGCTAATATGACCAAAGATACTAACATCATGGAAAAGATAATTAGTCTCGCCAAACGGCGGGGTTTTGTCTATCAGGGTTCCGAAATATATGGTGGTTTGGCTGGAACCTGGGACTATGGTCCACTAGGTGTGGCTTTAAAAAACAATATAAAAAATTTGTGGTGGAAGCGGTTTGTGTTAGACCGTGAAGACGTGTACGGTTTTGATGCTGCCATTTTGATGAATCAAGAGGTGTGGAAATCGAGCGGTCACGTGGGCGGTTTTTCCGATCCGCTGGTGGAATGTACTAAGTGTAAAAAAAGATTTCGCGCTGATCATTTGGAAGATAAAAATAAATGTCCTGACTGTGGGGGAGTTTTAGGTGACGAAAAACAGTTTAATATGATGTTTAAAACTTCAGTCGGGGCGACCGAAGACGAATCCGCCGTGTCTTATTTGCGTCCTGAAACTGCCCAAGGGATGTTTGTAAACTTTAAAAATATTATTGATACATTTCATCCTAAATTGCCCTTTGGTTTGGCTCAAATCGGCAAAGCCTTCCGCAATGAAATTGCTCCTCGAGATTTCCTGTTTCGTACTCGGGAATTTGAACAAATGGAAATTGAATATTTTGTTCAACCGGTCGATTGGGACAAAGTTTTTGAGGAGTTGCGGTCAGAAATTCACGCCTATACCAAAGACATTGGTCTAACTGCCGATAAAGTTCATGAACTGGAGGTGGGCGCTGGCGATCGCGCTCATTATTCCAAACGGACGATTGATTTTGAGTTTGACTATCCGTTTGGCCGTAAAGAGTTGTATGGTTTGGCTTACCGCACGGATTTTGACTTATCAGCCCATACTATTGGTAGTAAGGTAGATATTTCTTATTTTGATGAAGAAACTAAAGAGCGTTTTGTGCCCCATGTCATCGAACCGTCTTTTGGGGTCGACCGAACTGTTCTGGCGGTTTTAGTTGATGCCTATACCGAAGATGAAATGGGTGGCGAAACACGGTCTTACTTAAAACTTAATAAAGCCGTAGCCCCAATCAAAGCGGCGGTTTTTCCTTTACTTAAAAATAAACCTGAACTAGTAGCTAAAGCACGTGAGGTATATCTAAGTCTGAAAAAAGAAATTCCGCAAATAATGTGGGATGACAATGGCAATATTGGCAAGCGTTACCGCCGACAAGATGAAATTGGTACCCCAGTTTGTATTACGGTGGACTTTGATACCCTTGAGGACGACACAGTGACAATTAGAAACCGAGATACTGGTGAACAAGAGCGAGTCAAGATAGAAGGCCTACCCTCCCTTGTCGCCTAATTATTGGCCGATTGAAAGTCGCTGACGAGTGTAGTACGATATGGACACTAAGCCTTATTTATGACCCAGGTGCCTGCCCCCCAACAATTAACTATTTCGACCGGCACGATTATTCGAACGGTCTTTGTTTTAGTTGTTACTTTTACGTTGTATTTGTTGCTTGATTTGGTGATGATTGTTTTGACCTCGGTGGTTATTGCTTCAGCGGTTGAACCGGCGACGCGCTGGTTTGCTAAATATCGAGTGCCCCGAGTTTTGGCGGTTCTTATGGTCTATCTTCTAGCTTTTGGTTTTATTTTTGGCTTTGTCTATATTTTTATACCTCCGCTTTTTGTTGACATCACTCAATTATCCCTTGCTTTACCTGCCAGTGCTCTTGATGTGCCGATTCTTGATCGTTTGGCTCCGCTGTCTAGTTTGACCGGTGGTTTTTTCCCTAGTCTTTCTATTGATGGTATGTTGGCAGATATTCAGTCGATGTTGGCTAGTTTTTCCAGTGGTACCTTTACCACCGCTAGCAATGTTTTTGGTGGGGCCTTTAGTTTTATTTTAATTTTAGTCATTTCCTTTTATTTAGCGGTGCAAGATCGGGGTATTGAAAATTTTCTCCGGATTATAGTTCCGCTCCGCTACGAGTCTTATGTGGTGGATTTGTGGAAACGATCACAATACAAAATTGGCCAGTGGATGAAAGGACAATTACTCTTGGGTCTTATTGTGGGCGTGTTGGTCTATCTTGGCCTAACTATTTTAGGGGTAAAATATGCCTTGGTTTTAGCTATTTTGGCTGCCATGTTCGAACTTATACCAATATTCGGCCCTGTTTTGTCGGCTATTCCGGCCGTGTTTTTAGGGTTGGCTGAAAGTGCCTCACTCGGTCTAATGGTGATCGGTCTCTATGTCATTATTCAGCAATTTGAAAATCATCTTATTTATCCCTTGGTGGTGAAAAAAATAGTTGGTGTACCGGCCATTATTGTCATTTTGGCTCTTATTGTCGGGGGTCAGCTAGCCGGGTTTCTCGGTATTATTTTGGCCGTACCATTGGCAACGATTATTATGGAATTGGCCCACGACGCTGAAAGACGTAAACTCAATGTCCAATCTGGACCATCAGCTGGGGTAGCAAAATAACATAAGTTAGCGATGGAACAAAAACCATTTTATATTACGACGACCTTGCCGTATGTGAATGCCGAACCACATATTGGTTTTGCAATGGAGATTATCCGAGCGGATATTATTGCTCGTTACCAAAAACTAATGGGGCGGGAAGTGTTTTTTAATACTGGCACCGATGAGCACGGGCAAAAAATATATCAAAAAGCGATTGAAGCTGGTCAGGAACCCCAACAATATGTAGATGATTACGCCGAAAAATTCAAAGCCCTCATTCCACTTTTAGGTATCTCTAGCGATATCAATTTTATTCGGACTACCGACAAACAGCACATTGAGACAGCGCAAGAATTTTGGCGTCGTGTCGATCGGGCTGGATTTATTTACAAAAAACAATATGAGACTAAATATTGTGTTGGCTGTGAATTAGAAAAGACCGACTCTGAGCTTGAAAATGACAAATGCCCCATTCATCTTGGCAAAACTATTGAGTTGCGCGCCGAAGAAAATTATTTTTTCCGCTATTCGGCTTTCGAATCTCAATTGCTTGATCTCTACGAAAAAAATCCCGATTTAGTCATTCCCGATTTTCGTTTCAATGAAATAAGAAATTTTGTTAGGGGTGGGTTGAGAGATTTTAGTATTTCCCGTTTAAAATCCAAGATGCCTTGGGGGATAGCGGTGCCGGGTGATAAAGATCATGTCATGTATGTATGGTTCGACGCGCTCACGAGCTATATTTCCACTTTGGGTTGGCCGGATGATGAAGAGAACTTCAAAAAGTTCTGGGATGGCGAACATAATATTCAATTTGCCGGCAAGGACCAGGTTCGCCAGCAGGCGGCTATGTGGCAGGCTATGCTCTTGGCAGCAGGATTACCCTCGACCCACCAAGTTATTATCCATGGTTTTTTAAATTTAGAGGGACAGAAAATGTCCAAGTCGCTTGGTAATACTGTTAACCCCGTTGAATTGGTGGATGAATTTGGAGTGGAGGCCCTTCGCTATTTCATTGCCCGACACATAAATGATTTTGAAGATTTTGATTTCTCATTAGAAAAAATGAAAGAAGCCTATAATGCCAATCTCGCCAATGGGCTGGGTAACTTAGTTAGTCGGATTATGAAAATGGCCGCGACTCATTTGGATGAGCCGGTGACCGTGCCGGAAAAATCCATTCCTGATAATTTTAAACAAGCGCTAGATAATTTTGAAATCAATCAAGCCGCCAATATCGTCTGGGAACATATTGGTGAATTGGATAAAAAAATTCAAATTACCGAGCCGTATAAACTAGTGAAAACCGAACCTGATAAAGCTAAAGTGATTATTACTGAACTGGCGGTCGGGCTTTACACCGTCGGCCGGATGTTGAATCCACTGCTGCCAGAAACTTCAGTTACGATTAAAAATTTAGTCAAAGCGAACGAGATGCCAGTCGCGCCACTTTTTGCACGCAAAGATTAAGGCTATGGGCACACCACGCTTAATCGACGCTCACGCCCATCTAAACTTTGCCGCTTTTGATGATGATCGTGACGAGGTTATACAACGAGCGCTGGCTAATAGTGTTTGGATGATAAATGTGGGGACCCAAGCCAATACTTCTCGTACGGCGGTAGAACTGGCCCAGAAATATAAAGAGGGAGTTTATGCCATTATTGGTTTGCATCCAGTCCACACTGCCAAGTCTTACCACGACGAAGTCGAGTTAGGCGAAGGTGGGGCTACTTTTACTTCGCGAGGCGAAGTTTTTGATATGGTTGTTTATGAAGAACTGGCTCGTCAGCCGAAAGTGGTTGGCCTCGGGGAATGTGGCTTGGATTATTTTAGAATTAAGAACGAAGAAGAAAAAGCAAAACAGAAGGAAATTTTCAAGAAGCAAATCGAATTAGCTATTAAAGTTGATAAGCCACTGATGTTGCACATACGTGACGCTTATCAGGATGCTTTATCCATTCTTAATTCTTACTTCTTAATTCATAATTCCCGATTGCGTGGCGATGTTCATTTCTTCGCTGGCACCATAGCCGAGGCCAAATCTTTTCTTGATTTAGGATTTTATCTATCGTTTACCGGGGTAATAACTTTTGCCAAAGATTATGAGGAACTGGTTAAATTTGTTCCTTTAGATCGAATTTTAATTGAAACCGATTGTCCTTATGTGGCGCCGGTTCCTTATCGTGGTCAGCGTAATGAGCCCGTTTATGTCGTAGAGGTTGCCAAGGTGGTTGCCCGAATTAAGGGGCTAGAGGTGTCCGAGGTAGAAGATCAGACAGTTCAAAATACTAGGGATTTATTTGGTTTTTAGGGTTTTCCCGGTAGTAGATTTTGCCATTGCCCGAGCTAAGTTCGGGCGTGTTTAACACGATGGCAAAATTCACTACCGGGTTTTGACAGTATGGCCTACTTCTGGTAGGATACCCGTACACATGAAAGATGACATCTTAAATGATTTAGATATTAAAGACCCAAAATCGTACGAATTAGGGTATCTTTTAGTTCCCTTTGTGGCTGAGGGCGAAAGAGAAAATACAGTCCAGAAGGAAATAAAAGATGCTATTTTGGCCACTGGGGGTAAAATTGGTACCGAGGTTGGTCCCATCATGAAGCATCTAGCCTATTCAATTAGGAAGATGTCGAATAATAAATACAATCTTTTTCGAGATGCCTATTTTGGGGCTATCCGTTTTGAGACTACACCTTCAGCAATTGATCAGATTACTAAATCAATGCAAAAATCGGATTCACTCATTAGGTTTATGATTATTGAGGTAGCTAAAAATACTGAAATGAAAGTTCGCCTAGTCGATGGGGCCGACAAAAAGGAAGCCGATTTAGTCGATGGGGTAGAAATAGGTGTGGTTGAAGCGGTTGGCGCCGATGAACAGGCAATTGATAAAGAGATTGATGATTTACTGGTGACATCTTTATAAAATCTATGTATTTAAACAAAGCTATTATTATAGGTAACCTGACTCGCGACCCAGAAGAGCGTCAGTTACCCTCCGGAGTTTCAGTTACTAGTTTTTCCATCGCTACTAATCGGGTTTGGAAGGATAAAACTGGTACTAAACAAGAAGATACCCAATATCATAATGTGGTAGTATTTGGTCCCCAGGCTAGAAATTGTGCCCAGTATTTGCGCAAAGGCAGCTCGGCTTTAGTAGAAGGAAGAATGCAAACCAGAAGCTGGGATGCCCCAGATGGTTCTAAAAAATATCGAACCGAAATTATTGCTGACCGGGTTCAGTTTGGTAACCGACCCACAGCTAGTGCTTCGCCTGAAGCTAACCGCCCCACTAGTCCAGATGAAAGTTCCCAAGATCAAAACCATGGGGGAGGTGACACTATTGATTATCCAGAAGAGGAAATCAATCCGGAAGACATTCCCTTTTAAAAAACAAAGAACAATATGTTTAAAGAAAATACAACCAATCGGGAGAAACAATGTCATTTTTGTGTTAACAATATTCGTGATATTGACTATAAAGACATTGAGTCCCTAAAAACTTTTCTAGATGGTCACGCGCGCATCTTAAAACACAAGAAAACCGCTGTCTGTTCTTTACACCAGCGTAAATTAGGCTCGGCTATTAAGCGGGCTAGATTTATGGCCCTTTTGCCTTTTATTAACGGCTAGATTTTTCCCCACCCAAAAACCCAAGGCGAAGGCCTTGGGTTTTTGGGTGGGGACCCTACCGGCTAACTAATTCGCCCAGCATATTCTCCAGTTTCAGTATTTATTTCTACCGTGTCACCTTCGTCTATAAACAAGGGAGCATTTATAATCGTGCCAGTTTCTAAAGTTATTTGTTTGGTGGCACCCTGGGCGGTGTTACCTCGGACGGCCGTCGCCGCCTCTTTTACTTTTAGTTGAACTTTAATTGGAATAGCTAGCGCAATCGGTTGGTCATTAAATGACAAAAGGTCGACCAAATCGTTTTGTTTAACATAGGGTAGTTTGTCGGCAACTAAATCGGCCGGTAGCTGAAATCTTTTAGCCGGGTCAGCTGCTTCGGTAAACCAATGTTCGCCTCGGTTGGTGTACAAAAATTTAATCGAACGACTCTGTAAGTCAGCCTCATTTACTTTTTCACTTTGGTGGAAAGATTGTTCAATCACTTTACCGGTGATTAAATTTTTTAATTTAGTTTGGTTTACCGGTTTTCGTTGTTGTTTACGAAAGACATGGGAATCGATCACTTCATAGGGTTCATCTTGCCACACGATAAATTTACGTGGCCTGATTTCGTTGTATTCAAGCATGATATATTTTTAGGAAGGAGGCGACCATAAAAATAATCACCCAGCCCTTACTCTGATACTGACTGAAAAGCATAAATCAAAGGTAAAGTTATCCTTTATCAGATCAGTAAAGTAAAAGAGTGAGTATCAGAGTAAGGGCTGGGTTAAGAAATTATAATCGCTTCGCTCATTAATTTCATTAATTCATTAACTGCTGTTTAATCTTCTTAACAATTTCACTCTTGATTTTTGGGTTGTCCTTAAGGTAGGTCCGAGACGCATCATAACCTCGGCCGAGAGCAATTTTCTCGCCGGCCTCGGTAGTATATGAATAAGAAGAACCCGACTTCGAGATTAAATCATATTTTTCGCCCAAAGCCAGCATTTCGCCTTCCGGTGAAATACCTTCGTTGTAGAGCACGTCAAATTCCGCTACTTTAAATGGGGCCGCCACTTTGTTTTTTACCACCTTAACTCGTACTCGTCCGCCGACTATTTCTTCGCCCTTTTTAATTTGCGCAATCCGTCTAATATCGAGCCGGACCGAAGAATAAAATTTAAGAGCCTTGCCACCCGGGGTAGTTTCAGGGTTGCCAAACATAACGCCAATTTGCATGCGAATTTGATTGATAAAAATCACGACCGTTTTAGATTTGGCGACAATGGCAGTCATTTTGCGCAGGGCTTGGGACATTAAGCGGGCCTGTTTACCCAGATGGTGAGCCCCAATGTCCCCCTCGATCTCATCTTTTGGGGTAAGGGCGGCCACCGAATCAACCACAATAATATCTATTTTGCCCGACCGGATCAGACTTTCCACTATCTCTAGCGCTTGCTCACCATAATCTGGTTGGGAGATTAATAGCTCATCTATTTTTACACCTAATTTTTTAGAATATTCTGGATCCATGGCGTGTTCCGCATCAATAAACGCACAAATCCCACCTAGTTTTTGGGCTTCGGCCACCATATGCAAAGCCAGGGTCGTTTTACCGGAAGACTCGGGACCAAAAATTTCAATCACTCGCCCGCGGGGAATACCGCCAATGCCAAGCGCCAAATCGAGACCAAGCGAGCCGGTGGGAATGGCATTAACATTTACTTTTGGTTTATCACCAAGTTTCATAATTGCTTCGTCACCAAAACGCGATTGAATAGCTCTAATTGTATCTTCGATATCAGTTCCGTCCGCCTCTCTTTTTCTGGTTGGTTTTTTAGTAAATGCCATAGGGATATTATTTAACCTTGATAAATTAATTCGATTTGTTTAGACACCTTACGCCCAAAAGCATCGGTGGCTTTCAGGGTCAGTATATTATAGCCAGGAAAGAGGAGCAATGACTCGGTAAATCGACCCTCGTCGTCGGTAAATATTTGGCGGTCGTTGAGATAAATTTTGGCAATTCGTTCGGCGCGGCCTTTTATGGTGGCTAGCTCTTCGGCATAAGTACTGCCAGAAGTAGGAGAAATGACGGTTATTTCTGGACCAGTTAAAATATCGGTAGTTTTAAAATAGGAATAG
The DNA here is from genome assembly GCA_964355855.1 of uncultured Candidatus Saccharibacteria bacterium. Taxonomy (GTDB): domain Bacteria; phylum Patescibacteriota; class Minisyncoccia; order Phycocordibacterales; family XYD1-FULL-46-19; genus XYD1-FULL-44-32. The sequence goes on from CAYHFD010000002.1 coordinate 34,567, forward strand.
ACAATAATAACAACAAATATTACCACCATTGCCAGGGTGGTAAGGCTATGGCATTTGGGAATAGAGAACTTTTTCATTTAAAGACAGATTAAGCAATATTAGTTGGCTCGGTCGGGTTGGCTTCACGATATATTTCTCGTGGCTTGGCGCCATCGCCGGGACCAATTATCCCTCTTTCTTCTAACATATCCAACAGGCGGGCGGCCCGGGCATAACCCACCTTTAGTTTTCGTTGCAAATAAGAGGCCGAGGCTTTGCCGGCTTCCATAACAGCTAAGCGGGCGTCTTCGTACAAGTCATCATCGTCACTGTTGGTATCAAGGGCGGTAGAAAATAGAGCATGGCTAGAATTGCCGTGTTCATTATCAAAACTTATTTCATCTAACAATTCGTCTTTATACTGTTCTACCAAAAAGGAAACGACCGATTTGACTTCAGATTCAGAAATATAAGCCGATTGGAGGCGAATCGGTTTAGACATTTCACCAGATAAATACAACATGTCACCGGCGCCGAGAAGTTTTTCGGCCCCAATACCATCTAAGATAGTGCGTGAGTCAATTTGCGATGCTACCTGCAAGGCAATCCGGGTTGGAATGTTAGCTTTAATTAGTCCAGTAATAACTTCGACGCTAGGTCGTTGGGTTGAGAGGATTAAATGAATACCGACGGCGCGGGACATTTGGGCCAAGCGAACAATAGCCGCCTCTAGTTCACGTGGGTAAGACGACATAATATCGGCCAGCTCATCGATAACTATCACAATATAAGGCATTTGCTCCAAATCTATATCTTCATCGGCGGTCGAACTTTTAGCTAGGGCTGGTTTCAAAACATTTTCGTGATAGGACTGAATGTCTCGCACGGCCTTTTGTTCTAAAACATCATACCGGCGATCCATTTCTTTGGCCGCCCAACGCAAGGCTATAATCGCTTTTTTGGCATCGGTAATAACCGGAGTAAGGAGGTGAGGAATTTTGTTGTATAAGGTTAGTTCCACTCGCTTAGGGTCAATCATAATAAAACGCATTCTTTCTGGGGGGTTGCGATACAAGAGTGAAGTAATAAGGGTATGAATTGTTACCGATTTTCCCGAGCCAGTGGCGCCAGCAATAAGCATGTGGGGAGCTTTGGCCACATTGGCATAAGTGCTTAGGCCAGAAATACCTCGACCAAGACCAACCAAAAGAGGGTGGGCCGAAGCCGAAAATTCTTTACTACCCAATATTGATGACAGGCCGACTGTGGTTTTGGTGGTATTGGGTATTTCAATACCGACCAAAGATTTACCAGGGATTGGTGCTTCGATACGCAATGGGTGAGCCGCTAGCGCCAAAGCCAAATCATTTTGCAAATTAACTATCCGTGATAGTTTTACTCCCTCGGCTGGTTTTAAGGCGTAGCGGGTGATCGAGGGGCCAATCGAAATTTCATCCATCTCAACGTGGATACCAAAGTTGGCCAAAGTTCTTTTTATAATATTAGAATTAGCCTTAATATCACCAACTCCGGGTTTGCCCGAGTCTTTTGAAAGCAAAGACAGTGGCGGTGGAACAAAATCTTTGCCCCGCCTAGTAAATCCTTTTAAGGCGTTAAAGAAGCCACCTGCATCCTCGTTTTTATCTAAAGAGAGAGAGGCCGAAGCAGGAATTTTTTTATTGTTTGTATCGGCCTGATCTCCCTCGTCTGGACGGGGAGTAATCATTGGTTCAAAGTCTTTGTTTCCGATGTCATCATTTAGACCGTCTTGTTTTTTTCGCCCAAGATAAAATCCAAATAATTTAGGTTCAAGAGTTAGTCTGGTGTCAAACATAATAAAAATAGCCACCAAGCCAGCCGTGCCTAGAATAATAATACTAGTGTAATCATCGAAAAATTTTACCAAGGGGTTGGCAATGAGCTTACCCACAATCCCTCCGGTTTTTTCGCTCCCGACAATAACATTTACTAGGCCTAAACTGGAGACGAAAAGGAGTAGTCCACCAAGTAGGCGATGAGAAACAAAGTTTGGTCTAACCGACTTAAGAAAAGAAACTCCGGTTACTACAAATATAACCGGAATAAGAAAGAAGCCGGCGCCAAATAAAAAGTCTAAACCACTAAAAGTATAAGCCCCCATTATCCCAGCCAACTTAAACCTAGCTAATAAAAGGAAGGCCCCAAGGGCGATAAAAATAACAGCTAGAATACCTTGCTTGGTCTCTGGTTGAAGGCCCGAAATAAGCCTTGATTCTGCTATTTTTTCTTCTTTCTTCTTTCTGCCCATGTAAGTTTTTGTTTAAGGTAAGGTTACTTAAATTATAGCAAATTAAAAGCGTCAATGATATGTCACGATGTTTTAAGGTAAATAGAATATGGCTTCAAATAAGGACATTTTTGGTTAAAAGGTCGCAAGTATTGGACAAGTTAAACTGTCTTATATATAATAGACGATATAAGACAGACCTTGTAAAGGTCATAAAAAGACAACATTTTGTCCCTGAACAAATTCTAAAAGACCTTAAGGTTTAAGGGACTATAAAATTAAAAAATATGTCTGATATAACTTCACTTACAAATTTTATAATTAGCAAAAATGAAAGGTTATCCTCGGCTATATATATGGTTACCAACCTTATGTCAGATGCCGAACCTTTAAAATGGAAGTTGCGGGAAAAATCTTTAACTTTGGTTTTAGATTTTACGGCGTCCTTTGGTTTTTTGCGTCAAAATTGGGCTGGCGATTTGTCCGATAAATTTGCCGACGCCGAATTTATCATTAGTCGAGTTGATGAAATCCTGTCATTACTCGAAATTGCTTTGGGGGGCGGGTCGGTGTCCTCGATGAATTTCTCTATTTTAAAGCAGGAATATAATTCTCTCCGTTCAATTCTGCTTGAAAACTTTTCGGCTAAAAACTTCAGTGCCTATCTTTTGGCGGGAGCCGAAGGAAACTTTAGTCGGATTGGTTTAGCCCCAGTGCTAATTGATGCCAATCGGGTTAATAATCAGACATTGTCTAAGGATCCAGAGGCTATAAACCAAAAATCAACATATCTTACCGAGATTACAACTGATAATAAATCAATACCAGTATGGGGGGGTGCTAAACCACAACCAAACACCAATAGGGTTAATTCGACCAAAAATCATTCTAGTGAAAATATTCAAAAGGGTGGTCGCCGAAATTTGATCACCGGCTATCTTAAAGGACGGACTTGGACTTCTATAAAAGACATCGCTCGAGCGGTACCGGGTTGTAGTGTTAAAACAATTCAGCGAGAACTGGTTGACCTAGTGTCAGATAATGTCCTTGAGAAGACAGGCGAGAGGCGCTGGAGTCGTTATCAACTCCGCTAGTTTAGTAGGAAGTCTGTTTTTGTTGATATGGCGTTGACTATTGGCCTATTTTCTGTAATACTATTAGACAGGGTTTCGGACCATGAAAAACTTAATTATGGTTTATTGATTTAACAACTTAGTATGTGGGGTTGGCGGTAAGATACAATTTATTTCCAGATTAAATACTTATCCACAAAAGAAACGAGCCTTATTTGCTAGGTTTTTAGGGAAAGACTATAATTTAGTCTGTACCGCCGTAGTGGCGGTCGGTGTCTGTGGTCATTGAAAATTTAATATATATAGAGACATTAATGATGAATAAAAAATTCCCGTTTTTCCCGCGTGATTTATTTGGCTGTATTGTTACTGTACGACAGATTAACTTCCCTTGTTATTAAACCTTGTGATCAAAGTCACAAGGATTAATAAAAATAGATTTATTATCAATGATGCGAAGTGGTAGTGCCTTGTGGCATGGCTATTTACGCATTGATAAGTCTGGCAACAAAGATGGTCCTGACACATGTCGATGTGGGCCGGGATGTAAGTCTTTGTTAATAGACAGAATTCAATTACAAATTACAAGTTGAATTATAAGTAAGAATTATTGTTAACCTATATTATGTTTACACTTAAAAAAGCAGTTGCTCTTGTTGCCGGCGTGGCAGCAGGTGCGCTTGTGTTTGCTGCGGTAGCCGCTCCGGCTCCTGCCCAGGCACAAACAACCGCTGAACTGCAGGCTCAGATCCAAGCTCTTCTTGCCCAGATCCAGGCTCTTCAGGGTTCAGCTTCCGGTTCTGCCACAGCGAACTATACGTTCACTCGTGACCTAACCATTGGTTCGACAGGTGCAGATGTTACTGCCCTTCAGAAATTCCTTATGAGCAAAGGCAATGCTATTGCCGCTGGGGCTACTGGCTACTTTGGTCTTCAAACCAAAGCCGCTCTTATGGCTTACCAGTCCGCTAATGGTATAGTTCCAGCCGCTGGTTATTTTGGTCCAATCACTCGGGCTAAAGTTGGCGCTTCGGTTGTTGTTACTCCTGGTGACGATGACGACACTTCAGATGACGACGATGATAACGATAACGACTCCCTTGACGGCGGCGCTGGTTCAGTTTCTGAATACCAGTTGATGTCCGGTCTTAACAACGAAGAAGTTGGCGAAGACTCCGAAGACGTCCAGGTAGCTGGTTTGGAAATCGAAGCGGACGAAGGTTCTGACCTTCGCTTCACCGCTGTTCGCCTCGTCTTTGACGAAGGCACAGCTGCTAGTGATTTCGAAGACTATGCTAGCGAAGTCTCGATCTGGTTTGATGGTGAGGAAGTCGGCCGTGTCGACGCTGATGAATTCAACGACGACAATGTTTGGACTAAGACCATTAGCCTAGAAAGCGGCGCGGTCGTTGACGCTGGTGAAACAGCCGAATTGGTGGTTGCGGTTTCTGGTATCTCTAACCTTGATACCAATGACCAGGCTGACACTTGGACCGTTGACTTCCGCAGTGTCCGCTTCGTGGACGGACAGGGCGCTTCAACTTCTGAAGACCCAACCACGGCTACTCGAACGTTCTCATTTGAGAGCTTCGCTTCGGCCGCCGACACGCAGTTGAAGATCACGGAAGATGACGACAGCATCAACGATGCTCGCGTTATCGACGTGCACGCTTCTGACGACACCGACAACGTTTCCCTTCTGTCTTTCACTTTGGAAGCCGAAGGCGATTCTGATCTAACGATCCAGAAGTTTGCGGCTAGCACGACCGTTACTGGCGCTGCTAACGTTGACGACTTGATCAACAAGATCTCCCTATGGATTGACGGTAAAGAAGTTGCTTCTGGCTCGGCTTATCAGGATGCTGATGGCGCGACTGTCGGTGCAACCGAAGACTACCTCTTTGATGACCTAGATTACACCATCGCAGCTGGTGAGACTGTGGAAGCAGAAATCCGAGCGGACTTCAACTCTGTTGCTGACGCTCTTGACGAAGCTGACACCATTCAGGTGGATATCAAGGAAGATATCACTGACCAGGTGGCCTTGTTTGACATTGAAGACGAATCCGGTGAAGAACTAGTAGATGGCGACATCAGCGGTTCGGCTACTGGCGGTGCTCACTCAGTTTACGACAGCAGCGTCAACGCTGAATTCGTAAGCGCGACAGCTACCAACGATGACGCTTCAAACGCGAACACTAACCTAGAAGATGACACCGGTACCTTCATTGTTAAATTCGATGTTACCGCTTTCGGCGCTGACGTCTACATTGATGGCGACCTCATTGCTTCAAGTGCAGCAACTGTTATTGTAGATAACACTGCTTCTGGAGGTACTATCTGGGGCACAACCACTAACTCAACGAACGGTATTGGAACCACGACGACTCAAGCTACGCTTGAAGCCGCTGGTACCGAAACTGGCGACGTAGAAACAGCTGGTGCGCTTTCATTCAAGGTTCCAGAAGATCAGACTCGACAATTTACTATGACCATTAAGATTCCAGCTGGAACTGACGCAGTTGCTGGAGTACGTCTACGAGGCATCAACTGGGATACTGATTCTGGAGATGCTCATGCAAACCTTTATACCTTCGACCTAGGAGACTACAAGACTCCAGTCATTGTATTGGATGCAGACGCGTAAAATCTGACAGTCTAACTATGGCGCTTTAATCAGCTAAATAGTTAAACCAAAAACCGCCTTGGGCGACACAGCAATGTGTTTAGCTCAGGCGGTTTTTTGGTGGGCGAAGATGAAAATGGAAGATACTGTTATACACAGGTATCGGCTCTTACGCTTCGACATATCCTAAATTAGGAGTATACTTTAGGCAAGTATCTTGAGGTTTTAGTTGATTAATTAACGTCGAAAATATGTTATGGTAAAAATATTAACCAAAAGTTTTATTGGAACTGTCGTCCTCGCCGCTTTAGCGATCGCGACAGCCCTCCCAGCCCAAGCGGCGACGACTGATTTCATCGCCGACGGCAATATCACGGTCTCGTCGGTAGTCTATGGCTCACTGACGGTGGACATGCTGATCATGAGCGGTTCTCGGGCCGAAAGTTGGAACTTTGACAGCAGCAACTTTACGGTGACTAACGCTGATGCCACTAACCCTTTCACCGTAGGTTCATCGGACGCGACGGTCAAATCGATGCGCGTTCGACAAAGCGGTGGCAGTAGTGAAACCTGTGCCAACAACACCACCCTGGGCACTAGTTTCGTGACTGTGCCGACCCAAGGCAGTTATGTCGTCTATCCATCTCCGGACCTCTGTTCAGTCGCTAGTACTGGCGGTGGCGGTGGCAGTAAGAAAGAAAAAGACAAACCAGTGACCTCCGCTATACCGGCGACCCCTGGCGTGTCTTCGGCCACCCCTGCTTCTCCGGCTTTGGCCAATGCTTCCGCCAATGCCTCGTTTAATCGGGCTTTGGTTGCCGGCAGTACGGGCGAAGATGTGAAGAGATTGCAGCAGTTTCTAAACAGTCAGGGTGCTACGGTGGCGTCCGCTGGCCCCGGTTCGGCTGGTTTGGAGACTATGTTTTTTGGTCCGGCCACTAAAGCGGCTGTGGTCAAGTTTCAATTAGCCAATGGTGTTATCCAGGCGGCTACTGACTTAGGGGCTGGTCGTGTGGGGCCACTGACAATGGCCAAGATTAACGCGCTGTTAGGTGCGAGTGCGACTGTTTCGGCTGCTCCCTTGTCGATTGCCGAGCAGATCAAAGCCTTAACCGCTCAACTAGCGCTTTTGCAAGCCCAGCTGGCGGCAAATCAAGGAAATTAATTTTTATTAGAATTTTAAGTTAAAAGTTATTATGGATCTGAAAACTATCTCTAAAAGTCTTACTTTATCCGTTTTATCGTTTTTTCTTGTGACTGGTGTTTTGTACGCTTCTTCGACCATTGGCGCCAATATGGTGACCACTGGCACTTTGTCGGTGACAGGTATTAGTACCTTGACTGGGGCGGTGACCGCAGCGAGTACCTTAGCGGTCACCGGGGCTAGTACCTTGACTGGAGCGGTGACGAGTGCCGGGATTATTACCGGTGATGATGTCACTTCGGTAGACGATGTGACCGCCGGTGATGACCTAGTGGTTTCCGGTGGGGCATTGACTGTGACGACCACCAATGCTGCCACCTCGACGATTAGCGTTGGTTGCGTTCAAATGTATCCAACCAGTACAGCGACTGCGGCCAGGTTCTCGTTTAACACATCAAGTGCTACTTCAACTATTGGGGGTGCGGCCGCCGCTGGTTTTGTGACCTGGAATTATGGTACCTGTCCGTTCTAGATTTAAGTTCTAATATTTATTATTGTTATACCAAAAATGCCCATCAGGGCATTTTTGGTGTGCCTTGATTGCTTATGTTTTTCCATTTAACAAAACATTTTTCAACGTTTTTCTATTCAATATGTTTAGTTTGAGCTACAATTAAACAAATGAAAATTAAAGGTGCGGTTGATAAAGACCTTCTGGTTTTTTTAGCAGTATTTTTCGGCCTTGGTTTGTTGTGGATAATGTTGGGTTGGCCGGGCCAAGAAGATGCTAATTCCCCCGTGGTTCGTTTTAATGCTGACGAGACTGATTCATCTAGGGACGGTAATAGTGAAAATAGTCGATCGGCCACCGGGCGTTCGGCTCGCGCTGAACGACTACTAAAAGCCGAATCACCTCAAGTAGTTATTGATGGTTATACCTATACCAAATCTCCTTGGTATAAGTTGGTGATTATTGGTCGGGGAACAGCTAAATCGGCCGATGAAGCCCGTAAAGAATATATCGAATTAAGGGCCGATTCTCACAATGAACAGCCAATAAATATTGGTAATTGGAAACTGGAAAATGGGCGCAACCGCCGACCGGTGCAAATTTCTAGTTTTAAAGAAAAAACTTTATCGGCCGTGCGGGTGAACATTCCTTTGGCTACCAATTTATTTGTTGGTCTTAAATCAAAACTACAACCGGTAGTTTTAGGCCCCGGTGACCGCGCTTATATTATTACTGGCTCTTTGCGAACCGGTGGTGACTTGCCGGTGCGGGTGAGTTTTCGTACCAACAAATGTATTGGCTATTTGGCCGACAATGAGAGAAATTCGTTTATTCCTAGCTTAAAAAAAGATTGTCCCCGGCCCGGTGATGAACCAGGCGTTGAAAATCTAACCGATAGTTGTTACGACTTTGTTCGTCGTCTGCCGACTTGTCATATTCCCGATGATAAACCATTTCGTGATCGAGACGGTGATTTGGTACGTAACCATTTAGACGGCAATGTGGAGTTGTCGAAAATTTGCCGTGATTGGGTCAAAGTCCGATTTAGTTACGAGGCTTGCGTGTCACGACATATTACTGATGAAGATTTTTATGGCACGGAGTGGCGGGTCTATTTGAATCGCGATTGGGAATTGTGGAACGACCGCCGAGAAGTTATTACTTTGTACGACGACCAAGGTTTATTGGTTGATCAAATATCATATTAACAAGGACCGTCCTTGGAAAAAAATATTTGTGTTATAATTTGAACATGCAGAGGAAAGAGGTTTTTGCCCAAGGAGAGTATTATCATATTTATAATCGCGGTGTAGATAAAAGAAAAATATTTCTCGATGATTTTGACTACAGTCGTTTTATGAGAATGATGTACGTCTGTAATTCTAATCAGGCAGTTATTTTTAAAGATATAGCGGACATTCCATATCAAGAAATTATACGCGGAGACAGGCTGGTAGATTTGGGGGCATATTGTCTGATGCCAAATCATTTTCATTTTTTAATTAAAGAAAGGGCAGAAGGGGGAATATCAATGTTTATGAAAAAACTTTTTACTGGCTATTCTATGTTTTTTAATAAAAAATATAATAGGTCTGGGGCATTATTTCAGGGAAGGTTCAGGGCCGAACATGCCTTTGACGACAAATATTTAAATTATCTTTTTTCATACATTCATCTTAATCCGATCCGCAAGTCTATTCCAGAAGGTAAAATTGATGAACTAAAATTAGTCCTAGAGATGTTTGATTATTCTAGCTATAAGGATTATTGTAAGAAGGAACGGGAAGAATCTTGTATAATAAACAAGGAAGAGTTTCCCGATTATTTTCAATCAGCAATAGATTTTCGTGATTTTATTAATGATTGGTTGGTATATGAAGAATATTATACCACAAATTAAATTTTCCAAGGACGGTCCTTGGAATTGTGCAGTTTTTCCTTTAGAATAATTTGTATTAAATATTATGACTAATAAAAATGTTTTTATTCAAATAATTTTGATAGGTTTTTTATTTACTGCTCCAAACGTTGTTTCGGCCACCTCTGTTATATCATTAAAACTAAATTCTAATAGTGTTGATGCTAAAATTAACCCGACTATTGAAGACAAAATTACGATTGAAATTACCACTGATACGCCAGTTAAATTTAATACGATTGCTATTTGTGCCGAAGCCGATACGGTTTGTAGCCGGGCGACGGCCGTTAAATATTTTACTCAAACTTCGGCTTTTACCACGACGGTGACCAAGGATTGGAACGGCCAAAAAGGCGGCGCGGGTGGGGCGGTGGCTGATGGTACTTATAAAATAAAGGTGACGATGGCAGTCGAGGGGGGTACGGCCACCATCACCGAAGAAGTGGCTACTCCCCATATTTTGGTTGATTCAACTTTTGCCGGAAATAGTGGTAGTGGTGGTGAGGAGGAAAACAATGATGGCGCTGATAATAACGGTGAAGATGGTAATGACAATACAGGTAGCGGGAATGAGGGGTCAACGACCGACAGTACGATTTCGGCCCACAATGATCCAAATCCAGCTCAAAAGTCTGGTCAGAGCAGTAACTTGAAAATATCCGCTGGTCGGGCAAGGCTTACTTCAGTCCACGCCCCCCTATTGTTTGAGGCTGGTGTTGGTGAGGGTAAAATTGGAGGCCGAACGAGATATGTTTGGGCGTTTGGTGATGGCACTTCGGCTCGAGGGTCTAAAGCCAGACACGCCTATCGATATCCTGGCGATTACGTTGTAATTCTTACTGCTTCCGATGGTATTTATCGGGCGGTAGCTAGAACGACAGTTAGGGTTACTAATTTAGATGTCGAGATTGTTGTTGATAAAAATGTTTTGACCTTAAAAAATACTGGTAGTTATGAGTTAAATATTGGTGGTTTTAAATTAACAGAAGGGGAACAGGTATTTGTTTTTGCTCCCGATACAATTATTTTGTCTAAACAAAATCTTGTTTTAGATAAAAAAATTTCCGGTTTGAATTTTTCAACTAGCCGAAATTTAAGTTTGATTTCACCAACCGATGAAGTGGTTAATAAAATCGGTGGTCATAAGTTGGCTTTTACTGCCAACCAAATAGAATTAGAAAAGGTGGCCAAAGAAGCCCGTGATATTGAAGACCTTATTATTCAACAAACTGCTAGCGTTACTAGTTTACCAGACATTTCTACTAAAGATGACACTAAATCCGTTTCTCAATCAAAAAGAGTCGATGATCGTAGTTCGGAAAGTAATAAAACCAAAGTAAAAAAAGGGGCAGAAAATCAGTCTAAGGTTATAGTCTTAAAACCCCGGCCGAGTTTGTTGGCCCGATTATCAACTCTGTCCCAGAAAAGCTTGGCTTTTATCGGTAATATTTTTAATTAGTCATGGCCATTCGGACCTATTTTACTCGTAACTTTTGGAAAATGACATCAGGGTTTATTTTTATTATACTGCTCGGTCTTTTGGTAATGGGGGCGATTTCTTCTTTTGATAAATTGGAGATAAGCCAGTCGTCAACTGCCGACCTTGACACAATAACCCCAAACCTTTAAAGTATTGGGAACGCCGTAGACATTAGGCCGAGGACATTTGTCCCCATTAAGTCCTAATTAGGTCCCAACTTTAATACCTGTTTTAACTAAACAGGGAGGGAAGGTCGAGAGTGTCTAGCGCGGCGCCTAGCCGTTTTTTATTTAAAATAAAGAGCGTAAGCGACTATATTTTAAATAACCCAGCTCTAGTTTTGCAGTTAAGTTACCGCTACAAGCGCGGGCGACGAATAGTCGCGTCCCTTTTGTCCGAGCGCTTGGCCTAAGGCACTCGCTGTTTTAAATAGTCGGGACCCAATAATAACTTTTGAGGCAAAATTAGGGCTGGGTAAATAACAAATTAAAATTATGGCTTTAACTAGAGAGAAAAAATCAGTCATTTTGGAGAAGGTCAAAAAGGCTGTAAAGTCAGCCCAGTCGATAGCGTTTGTGAATTTTCATGGACTATCGGTGTCGGGAGCTGACGATTTGCGCAAGGGCTTACGAGAAGTAGGAGTGGGCTATTCAGTCGCCAAAAAAACTTTAGTACGATTGGCCCTCGCTGATTCTGGCATTGCTGGTAATTTACCAGACTTGCCAGGAGAAATTGCTATCGCTTACGGTGACGATTTGATTGCCCCCGCTAAAGGGGTATATGACTTTGGCAAAAAAAATAATGATACCGTCAAAATTGTTGGTGGTGTTTTTGAAGGTCGTTTTATGGATGCCGACGAGATGTTGGCGGTGGCCAAGATTCCTGGGCGCGAAGTGTTGTATGGTCAGTTTGTTAATTTAATCAACTGGCCAATTCAAGGTTTAGTGGTGGCGCTTGATGCTATTGCCGAGAAAAAAGGGTAAATTAAAAAATAATTTAAGTTTAAAAATATGAGTGAAGAACAGAAAGATATTCAGACCGAAGAAGTGGCAGAGGTTGTTGCGCCTACTCCGGTTGTCGAAGTAGAAGTCGAGGTGCCCGCTAAATTTAAAGATTTAGTGGAGAAGATTGAAACAATGAGTGTTTTAGAATTGCACGAATTGGTTAAAGTTTTAGAAAAGAAATTTGGTGTATCGGCCCAAGCGACAGTGGCGGCTGGTGCTGTAGCCGAAGGGGGAGCTGGTGCGAGCGAGAAAAGTTCTTATACGGTTGAGCTTACCGCCGCCGGTGACCAGAAAGTTCAGGTAATCAAGGCTATTAAAGAGGCTCTAGGCCTTGGTCTTAAGGAAGCCAAAGATTTGGTTGATGCCGCTCCATCAGTCTTGAAAGAGGGCGTTAAAAAGGAAGATGCGGAAGCAATGAAAACTGCCATTGAAACAGCCGGCGGCAAGGTAGAATTAAAATAACTATTGGCCCCAAAATAAAAACCCTGGACGCATAGTCCAGGGTTTTTATTTTGGGGCCTCCTGTGCTATATTCCTTTTAATCCAAGCCCATTCATCCCCGTCAGTTTACGACGGGGATGAATGGGCGAGGAAAGGGGGTCAGGGAAAACACTTGTTTTCCCTGGGGCGGAGAGTAGTGAGCGAAGCGAGCGTTGAGAACCGAGCGGTTCTCAAAATAAATCTCTTCTCGCTTAATACCCCGTTGGCTTGGCTACGGGGATAGGACGAGGAGGATTTATTACTAAATAGACCAAAACAGGATGGATCCCGTTAGAGATCGCGCCTGCCTGCCGGTAGGAAGAGACACTAAATTTAATTTCACCATGAAAACCAAAATTATCAACAGACTAAGTTATGGTACCGGCGGGGACAAACAGTCCGTGTTCTACCTGCCCGCCAAAGCCAGAGCACTACAAGTGATATTTACAATGAATATGGTTGATTTATTAATTAATAACCTAGTCCACTGTTGGCGCTTTAGGCGATGGCAGGCGGGCCTCTAACGGGATGGAAATTCTAGAAAAATTGTTTGATAGTAAGCACCGGGTAAAGCTTTTGCGTCTCTTCCTCTTTAATCCTGAAGTAGCTTTTGATCGGGTCGAGATTATTCGACGGAGCAAGGTTTTGTCATCGGCTTTGCGCCGCGAGCTCTCACTTTTGTCGGGAGTGGGAATTATAAAACTTAAAAAAGTCCAACTGGTAAGCAAAAGTGAACGACGCAAAAGCGTTCAGGGTTGGGAACTTAATCCCACTTTCCCTTTAATTCAAAGTCTTCGTGGTTTACTAAATACGGATTTTTTACGCCGTAAAACGGATATTGTAAAACGGTTCCGCAATTGTGGTCGGGTAAAACTTTTAGTAGTGTCGGGTATTTTTATTAATGACGAAGACCGCCGGCTTGATATTTTACTGGTGGGGGATAATTTGAAAAAAAATATTATTGAAAAAAATGTTCGAGCAATTGAAGCGGAAGTTGGTCGAGAGCTTAATTATGCCACGCTTGATACGGAAGACTTTCTCTACCGGGCAGGGACTAGTGATCGGTTTATCCGTGATGTTTTTGACTATCCCCATGAACGGATGATTGATAAACTTACTTTTTAAGGTCGAGCTGGTGTCTTGGGCAGGTTTTGAGGTTATGGTTTATACTATTTTGACATGATTGTTACCTTATTTTCCTATTTAAGTAGGCCTGTTTTGGCTCTAATCTTGTGATATTATTTAAATAGATTCATCATTATTAATAGTAAAGTCGAAGAATCTGATATTTTAACTATTGAATTTTAAGCATATGTTACTTCAAACTTGGAGTGATGTTTTGGTAGATTCGTTTCAAGACTTATGGGCAGACATGATTGCCTATGTACCAAACATCCTCGTTTCGATTATTATTTTTGTGGTCGGTTGGGTGTTTGCTAGCCTGATCGGTAAGTGGGTAGCTAGCCTTATTCGGTCGCTCAAACTTGACGCCGTGCTCCAAAGTTTGGGTATTCAGGATTTGGTAAACCGGGCTGGTTATCGGTTAGATACCGGAGCCTTTATTGGTGCTTTGGTTAAATTGTTTATTATTGTTGTGTTTTTGATTGCCGCTCTTGATGTTTTGGGATTGTCACAAATCATAGACTTTCTAAATGTGGTGGTAGTGTCTTATATTCCAAATGTCATTGCGGCTGCCATTATTTTGTTGTTAGCGGCGGTGATTGCTGATGTGCTTAGAAATGTGGTGGTTGGATCAGCTCGCGCGGCCGGTGTATTGTATGCCGATCTTTTGGGTGGTATTACCAAGTGGGCGATTTGGGTGTTTGCAATTTTGGCGGCTTTTAACCAGTTAAATATTGGGGCAGTTTTTGCTCAAACCTTGTTTACTGGCTTAGTGGCCATGTTGGCGCTGGCGGGTGGTCTGGCTTTTGGCCTTGGTGGCCGAGAAGCAGCCGCTCGATATATTGAGCGTCTGCGAGAGGATATTTCCAAGCGTTAGACGGGTTTTCGAGGCCGAAAAAGGGGCGTTAGGCTATGGGCTTGACGCCCTTTTTCTTTCGTATATAATAGGCGATGTCAGATATGTTAAATAAAATAAACCATAAAACCAGGCGTAAGAAGTAGCGTGTATTTAGACTGTGCTACATTCTGCCGCCCGGAGGGCGGTTTATTTTTTCAGAAAGGCTGGAACATTGAAAATTGAATCCTGTCACGGTATCGACTTTTCCGCCTATAGGATAGGCGGAAGGGGTCTTTTCAAATATCGGAGGCAGAATAGGTAGAAACATTGTGTTTTGAAAGTAAAGTTAGATAGCAATCAAAAAAGAAAGTGGTTTTTAAATTTCCTAATAGGAAATTAAGAGTATATGGTGGATGCCTTGACACAAAATGGCGATGAAGGACGCGGCTTGGCGGCGATACGCTTCGGGGAGGTGCCTAGCAACCTTTGATCCGGAGATGTCCGAATGGGGAAACCCGATTGAGCAAAGCTCAATTACTCGTTTTTTTACGAGAGCTAACCCAGGGAAGTGAAACATCTCAGTACCTGGAGGAATAGAGACTAAATGAACTTCCTAGTTTGGAGGTAAGTAGCGCAAGCTCCGTGCTTCCAAACTATGAGGTTCTTAGCATTCCCTTAGTAGCGGCGAGCGAACAGGGAGAAGCCCAAACCCATAAGTTTACTTGTGGGGGTTGTAAGGCACGAACGTAGATTTCTAGGGAAGTCAAAAAATATTTTGTTAGCCGAAGCTGCTGGGAAGCAGCGCCACAGAAGGTAACGGCCCTGTAGGCGAAAATAAAATATCTTCCTTGTTCGTGTTCTTGAGTACCTCGAGGAACGACAGCCTTGAGGGAATCCGCCGGAACTAACCGGCAAGGCTAAATACATTTTGTGATCGATAGTGAACTAGTACCGTGAGGGAAAGGTGAAAAGCAGCCCGATAAGGGCGTTGAAATAGACCTGAAACCATATACTTACAAGGAGTGGGAGCCGAGCACTACAGTGTGCATTATTTTGTGAGTTGAAAAATGATTTGACCGAGCCGTCGATGAAATTGCCGCCCAAGGCGTGGCGATTTGCAAAGGGTTGAGTCACCAGGGATGAACCATAACTGTCGACGTTATCTCATCCCATCATTTTTCAGTTCACAATTTAAATTGTGCATAGTGTAGTGCTCGGTGACCGCGTGCCTATTGAAGAATGAGCCAACGAGTTTATGCGTACTGCAGGCTAAGCCCTTCTGGGGTGGAGCCACAGGGAAACCAAGTGTGAATAGCGCATTTGTAGTCCGCATAAGACCCGAAGCCAGGTGAGCTTGCCATGGGCAGGATGAACCCCACAGAAATGTGGGGGGAGGTCCGAACCGGTTAGCCGTGCAATACTATCGGATGACCTGTGGTAGGGAGTGAAAAGCTAATCGAACCTGGTAATAGCTGGTTCTCTCCGAAATATCTTTAGGGGTAGCGTCAGATGTTCCTTCTGGGGGTAGAGCACTGGAAGAGTCGAACAGGGAGAAATCTCGTCGATTCTATCAAACTCCGAATACCAGAAACTAAAAGTCTGGCAGTTAGACTCCGGGCGCTAAGGTCCGGTGGTCGAAAGGGAAACAGCCCTGATCTCAATCTAAGGTCCCTAAATTCATGCTAAGTGCACTTAAGGAGGTGAAATTTCTCCGACAATGAGGAGGTTGGCTTAGAAGCAGCCATCCTTTAAAGAAAGCGTAATAGCTCACTCATTCAGAGATCTTGCGCCGCAAATAATCGGGGCTAAGCATGGTACCGAAGGTGAGGATGTCATCTATTTTCGAATAGGTGGCGTGGTAGGAGAGCGTTCCAATCCGCGGTGAAGCAGTGTCGTGAGGCACTGTGGAGCGTTTGGAAGTGAGAATGTTGGCACAAGTAACCGCAAGGCAGGTGAGATCCCTGCCCGCCGAAAGATCAAGGTTTCCTTGGCAATGGTGATCAGCCAAGGGTTAGTCGGGCCTAAGCCGATGGTGAAAACCGCAGGCGATGGACACACGGTTAATATTCCGTGACTTCTGTAATGTGCGATGGGGAGACGGAGTGCAGTATGTCAAGCGTATTATTGGATTTATGTTCGGGCCGTTAGGAAGTACTCTAGGTAAATCCGGAGTACATTATTCCAAGCGGAGCGAAAACGCGGTGGTCTCCACCGTGAATTTGACAAAGCGCGCTTCCAAGAAAAGCCTCTAAGCTTCAACATTATAGAAACCGTACCGCAAACCGACACAGGTGATCAGGTCGAGAAGACCAAGGCGAACGGGTGATTGCTCCTCAAGGAACTCGGCAAAAAAGCGGCCGTAAGTTTGCAATAAGGCCTTCCTAACCCCGCGCAAGCGGGACGGACGCAGCTAAAGAATCCCTGGCGACTGTTTATCAAAAACACAGCTCCCTGCGAACTCGTAAGAGTATGTATAGGGGGTGACACCTGACCAATGCCCGAAGGTCAAATAAGGTGGGTGTGCGCATCACACTGCGTGTGATACTGATATATCGATATATCAAAATTTCGAAATATCAGCATCGTGCTTGGCGTGATGCGTATGCTTGCTCTATAAGCCCGGGTGAATGTCGGCGATAACTATAATCGTCCTAAGGTTCCGTGTTCGATTTTAAAATCGAACACGGAACGGATTGGGGCGATGTATAGCGAGTGTGATAAACAGAAGACAAAATATACCAATCAAAAGCTACCTCAGCGCGCGGTAACGCGTGCATGATCCACATGGCACGAAGAGACTATACGCCATGCTCCCTAAAACATTTGCTTTGCAAATGTTCGGGCGAACATTTTGTTTACAAAATGTTTTAGCCAGCAAAAATTAGGGATGAAGATATAGTCCTTATGTGAGGAATATAAGAGCGAAATTCCTTGTCTGGTAAGTTCAGACGTGCACGAATGGTGTAACGACTGGGGAACTGTCTCGAGGAGTAGCCCGGTGAAAATGCAATGGGGGTGAAGATGCCCTCTACCTGCAGCTAGACGAAAAGACCCCAGGAGCTTTACTGCAGCTTGATATTGAGCTTACGTTTTTACTGCGTAGCATAGGTGGGAGACTTTGAAGCGTCGCTTTCGGGTGATGTGGAGTCAACAGTGAAATACCACTCTGTAAAAATGTATGTTCTAACCACGGTGTAAACCATCGTGAGACAGTATCTGGTAGGTAGTTTTAGTGGGGCGCTATCCTCCTAAAAAGTAACGGAGGAGTCTATTAAGGTCCTCTAGGCGCGAATGGAAACCGTGCCGATAGTGTAATGGCATAAGAGGGCTTGACTGCAAGACGTACATGTCAAGCAGATGCGAAAGCAGAGCATAGTGAACCGACGGTCCGCCTTAGAAACGGCCGAAGATCAACGGATAAAAGCTACCCTGGGGATAACAGGCTGGTACCGCCCAAGCGTCCATAGCGACGGCGGTGTTCGGCACCTCGATGTCGGCTCATCTTATCCTGGGGCTGGAGAAGGTCCCAAGGGTATGGCTGTTCGCCATTTAAAAAGATACGCGAGCTGGGTTCAAACCGTACTGAGACTAATTTTAAAAAATTGGTAGAAGTGCAGTTTGAATCCCTTCGAGTTTTTCGTTTATGAAATTAAGTATAGGAACCCCGCCGGCGCGTAAAGCTATGGCGGGTGAGACAACCATAATCACGGCGGCGTAATGTAGCAATATATTACGAAATGCTGACTTATATCGGTGAAACCCTATTTGACGCGGAAATATGCGGAACTAACGCAGACAAATGCGGAAAAGGGCAATACCGAGGGAAATCGTGAACTTTATTGAGGAAATTGATCTTTTTTTTGGGGTAGTGTAGTGGGCACATTTCTGGGTTTAATCCCAAGTAAGCTAATGACAATCGGGCCTAAAATAGTTTAGATCTTTCAAGGTCTAAGCCGTACGGAAACCGTCACGTTGGCAAGCGAAAAAGAGCGAGTTCAACTTTCGCACCCCTTATGTTTTTGAAGCAATCGAGATGATTGCTTCTTCAATAAAGTTCACGATACCCGTAGAGACTGAACGTTAGCCAACCGGGCACATGAGAGTACCGGTTGAAGATACAGTCCGATGCACTTAGTAATAAGTGAAAACATGCGTGAGACAGGTTGGTCTCCTATCTGCTGCAGGCGTTGATACTTGAGAGGATTTGTCTCTAGTAAGAAATTGCTACTTGACGAAGAAATTTGTCATGACAATTTGGCTAATAACGGTGAAGCCTTCATAAATATATCTGGCAACTGGATACTATAATGGTTCTAGTCCGCCCAATAGTGTATAATGACTTGAGGACCAGATAATTTTTAAGGTAATACCGTGGGAAGTCGCCGAAGCACCATCTTGGTGCTCGGTTGACCCCGTAACGACTTGTTTTGAGCTTCATTTTAATGAGGCAAGATAAACGGACTTATACAATGGCGAATCATTTCTTTGAAAATGACGGCTTGTATGGGTAATATGCCAACCCTTCCTTCGTTTTACAACGAAAAAGGTGAAGATATAGTCTGTGCTCCTAGAAATAGGGGAATAAACGACGAGAGGACCGAGATGAACTGACCTCTGGTCTGCCTGCTGTCCCGCCCGGGGCATCGCAGGGTAGCTATGTCGGGAATGGATAACCGCTGAAAGCATCTAAGCGGGAAGCCAACCTCAAGATTAGGTATCGTTATGAGACCCGTGAGAGATGATCACGTTGATAGGCACTAGGTGTAAGCACAGCAATGTGTTCAGCCGTGGTGTACTAATTCGTCCATTCCTATTAGGAAATTTGGAAATCAATCCCAGTTGGAAAGCAAAAATGCTTCCAACGGGGCAAGTTTTTTGATTGTTCCAAAATACAATGTTGTTTCTATATAAAATAAATTGGGATTATGTGTTTTGGCGGTTTGACGCGGTGGTCACACCTCTTACCATTCCGAACAGAGAAGTTAAGCACCGTAGTGGCGATGGTACTTGCAAAGGGAGAGTAGCTAGCCGCCAGAACACACAATCTCAATTTTTAGCAAAAAACCTATCATCTTGATAGGTTTTTTGCTTTGGCGGTTTGACTTGTGGTCCCGACTTACAGTCGCTGTACACCTTTTGGCTATTTTGTTCGCAGTGCTCCAAAATATCACAAAAGCTTTTGTAGTGCTCGACTTGCTCGCACTACAACCTCTTACCATTCCGAACAGAGAAGTTAAAGTTTGCCGGTGAGTTCAACAATCAATCGCAACACTTGTATTAAGATACAGGTATCATGCAAAAAATTAAAAGACGAGACTACAAGCGAGAATTCAACCAACTCACACTCGATGATCGCATCAGGATCGAGATCAAGTATCGGGAAGGCTTGAGCTTTAGAGATATTGCTACGCATCTCGGTCAAGGTCGAACGGCCGGATCAATCTGTAGAGAAGTCGATGGAAGACCCAGGAAAGGAGTCGGGAAATACTAGGCTCACGCGAGTCACGCGAAAGCACTTGAGAGAAGGTTTGGAAAGAAAGATTTTCGGCTGAAGAACAATCTCATCCGCTCGTATGTACAAGAAAAGATGAAGATTGGCTGGTCTCCCGAACAAGTTTCAATTCGTCTCCCGATTGATCATCCCGGCAATGACATATCGTATGAAGCCATATACCAATTTGTGTATGCTCAAATTGATCGGTACAACAGCGGAAAGGCAAAAGAGGGTTGTGAGGATTTGAGACCATACCTACCTCGCAGACATACAAGGAGGCAGACAAAGGGCTTCAGACAGGCACGAAAGATGTATCTGCCGGCACTACCTTCAATTGAAAACAGACCAGCCATCGTAGACAAAAGAACACGCATTGGTGACTGGGAAGATGATACTATGGTTTCAAGACAAAGCCCTGATCGATTGAAGACCATCAATGAACGAGTCTCTGGTATTGTGCTCATTGGAAAGATGAGAGAAGGAACTATATCTGAATCCAACAGAGTGGTACATGAAAGGCTTGGTAAAATACCAAAGGAAATCAGGAGGACTCTCACACGAGATCGAGGTATGGAAAATCTTGGCTACCAAGAGATTGAAAAAGAATTGAATATCTCTTGCTACTTTGCCAGAGCGTATTGCTCACAAGACCGAGGATCAAACGAGAATGTGAATGGTCTCATACGACGATTCTTTCCAAAGAAAACAGACTTTAGAAAGGTATCTGATGAGGAGATTAACCGAGCCGAATTTCTTCTGAACTCCAGGCCGAGGAAAAGACATCGTGGAAAAACTCCACTTGAAGTATTATTAGAGCGTACTGGTGTTGCAATTACTTATTGAATTCAGCGCCATGGGTTTAGACTTTCCGGTATGAAACTGGTAGAGTTTTAGGATGGAATCACCAGAACAAATAGGAGGAAAAGATTTTATAAAAGATAATATTTCTTTATCTAACCTTAGTAAAGGAGACTTTGTTTCTGTAGAAGAATTTAAAGTTAATAAAGAAAAACAAAGTGATGAAAAGAGATCCGTTATAAAAGAATACGATTTGTCATCAATAGACGACCTTTTTAGAGATAAAAACCTATCCCTAGAAGAGAAAGCTCATATTTTAAAAAGAAGACAAGAGTTTACACAAAAATTCTACAGCGATCTTCCTTCAGTTGTTGTTAAGAGTCAATTTATTTTAGGAAGAGGTTCAAATAATCAATCTACTATTTTTGAGGTTCAAGATAAAGTAAATGATTATTACACTACAGACGAAGACGGTAAAATTGTCCGTGAATTAAATATCCAACAAAAAGAGAATCTAGTAAGAGAACTAGAATATTTTATAACTAGAACATACGATTTCCTTAATCAAAAAGACGAGGCATTCCCAGAGAGTTATGACGAGTATCATTCATTTTTTCCTGATGTTCACGTAAATAATTTAGTAGTAACCTCTGAGGGTCATCTTCGGATAATAGATACAAACATGTACAAGCATCTTTGGGAAGAAGACTCTACTTATGAAGATTGTGAAAGAAGACTCAATGAACTTAAGCAGATTAAGGAACGCATAGGAGTATCGTTAAAGACAAATTAAGGGTTCATCCACCAGTGGCGACCGTGTCCGTGCTCTACTATGGAGTGGTATTTGCAAAGGTAGAGCCCGCCCGCAACGCCTGAGCTTGCGATGGCGGGCGGGTAGCTAGCCGCCCGCCTGCCATCGCCTACGGCTTCAGCCAATGGCGGGCAGGCCAGAACAAAGAATTCGAATACAAATCAAAAACTACCCGCCCTCCTTTGGAGGGCGGGTAGTTTTTGGTATACTGTCACTAATATGTCTTGGCGTAGTCAACGACGATTTTCGATAGTATTAGCGGTGGCCATGTTTTTTGCGGTGGTTTTTGGTGGTTGGTATTATTTTCATAAACCAGAGCCGTCTTGTACTGATAGCCTTTTAAATCAAGGGGAGATTGATATTGACTGCGGTGGTCCATGTGCCAAAGTCTGTCGAGCAGAAGTTTTACCGCTAGTGGTATTGTGGACTAGGGCCAACGAGATAAAACCCGGAGTTTATTCGGTTGTTTCCTATATTGAAAATCCTAACCGCTCGGTTGGGATTCCAGAATTGCCATTTGAAATTGTCTTGGTCGACGCCGAGGGTCAGGAAGTAGTCAAAACCAAAGGAAAATCCTTTGCTAATCCCAAAGAAGGATTTGTTATTTTTGAGGGTAATATCTCGGCGCCAGCTGGTCTGGTCATTGGTGCTTTCTTAGAATTTTCTGATACTTTGGTTTGGCGAAGACTGGAAGCCCGGCAACCAAATGTTGTGGTGCAAAAAAAAGGTTTTGAGACTGAACCTGTACCGCGCTTAATTGCTGATATAACCAACCTTATCACTAAGCCAGTTTCTAACATAGTTATTCCGGTGGTCATTTCCGACAAAGAAGGTAACGTAATATCTTCCAGTGCGACGGTTGTTGATACTGTCGCTGGGGGACAGACGACAGAAATATATTTTACTTGGCCCCTGGCTTTACCCAGTGAACCAGTTTTCTTTGATTTTTACCCTCGCCAGAATTTCTATAATGATTGATAAAATTGGCCATGTTCAGATCATTTTCTGGTTTTTTTGAAAGACTGTCTATTGATTGGGTTCTTTTGTTGTCAGTTATTCCACTGCTTTTGGCTGGTTTAGTGACCATGAATTCGTTCACGGCTGACAGTTATTATTTTGATCGTCAGCTAGTTTGGATCGGTATTTCCTTAGCCATTTTTTTTATTGCTAGTTTTGTTGATTGGCGCTTTTTGCGTCGCAGTGGAGTAGTAATAGTTATTTATTTGGCGGGACTGGCTTTGCTTTTGGTAGTGGCGACCGTTGGTCAAGTGACGAGAAACGTCGAAAGCTGGTTGTCTTTTGGTGGGGTATCAATTCAACCGGCGGAATTTATGAAGTTGGTTGTTATTATAATTTTGGCTAAATATTTTACCCGGCGCCATATTGAAATTGCTAATATCCGTCATATTATTTTGTCTGGTTTATATGCCGTAGTGCCTTTTGTGTTGGTGGCCATACAACCAGATTTTGGATCGGCTTTAATTATTTTTGCTATTTGGTTGGGAATGACGATGGTCTCGGGAATTTCCAATAAACATCTTCTTTTGGTTTTTGTGGTGGGGGCGGTTAGTTTCTGGGGATTATGGGGTTTTGTTTTTGCCGACTATCAAAAGGCCCGGATTATGACATTTATATATCCTCTGGCCGATATTCGCGGTTCTGGTTATAACGCTTTTCAGTCGATGGTCGCTGTTGGCTCGGGTCAAATCTTGGGCAAGGGCGTTGGCTATGGTACGCAATCACGATTACAGTTTTTGCCCGAGCATCAAACCGATTTTATTTTTGCCGCTTTTGCCGAAGAGTGGGGGTATGTTGGGGTTATTTTGGTTTTTATTTTATTTGGTATTATTATTTGGCGGATTATAAAAACTTCTTTACACGGGGCAACTAATTTTGAAATTTTATTTGGCATGGGTCTGGCCATTTTTTTAGTCGCTCATTTTGTTATTCATATTGGAATGAATATCGGTATTTTGCCGGTTACGGGCTTACCGGTGTCTTTTCTTTCTTACGGTGGGTCGCATATGCTCACCGTGTTTTTGGGGCTGGGGATTCTAATGGGCATGCGCCGTTATTCCCACGCCTATCATCGCGACGATGTCTATAATGAGTTTATCGGGCCACGGTAGAATGGCCGTTATTTTAAAATATGCTAGTATTTAATCATTAATTTATTGCGTTTTTATATGAAATATAATAAAGGTTTTTTCACTGTTGGGGTAGTAGTTATTAGTTTTTTAGTATTAAGTTTTATTGGAGTGGCAGGAGTAGGACTAATGGAATATACTAAAAAAAATAACCCAACAATAGCCACATCTACGGTAAACAGTATAGATCAAGGATTAATTGAAAATAAAACCTTGCCCGTAGAAAAATCAGTAGCTAAACTAAATACCCAAGAGGTGGTTAATGTTAAAGTGCCAACAGCTAATAAACCTGTAGATGTCATAAAATTACCTACTGTTTCAGCCAAAACTATAAAATATACAGAGCCTTTTGGTCTTTATACTTTAGAGTATCCTACAAACTGGACGCTTGTTAATGCGGTAGACAGTTCTTTTTTTTCTAATTGGAAAGATAATTTATCAGGATTTGAAATGGAGATTTTCTACATGCCGTTATTGGCTGTTTTGGAAAATTCTTCTGGGAATCCAAATGTTACTAAAAGTCTAACAAAAAGTATTATTGGCCGAAAAACTTGGTTGATAGAAAGTAGAGGAACGAATTTAAATAATAATCAAAAAATCCAAACAATTTACGCAATTGATTTGGGTATTCCTATTAAACTTGCTGGTAAAGACGATACTATGGCTCTAATAATTAGCGCCTCAAGGTATGACGATCAAGTGTGGAGTGTGATAAAAAGTATAACCATTAATACAAACAATGTTGCCATTGTTATATCTAAAATTACCGAATCCCTTGAGCATGCTAGAGTAGCGGCTGACGATGCTAGTATACAGGCAAATCTTGCTGGATTACGAACGGGTATGGAGTTATTTCTTGTCAGAAATAAAACTTATAAAAACGCATGCTTAAGTGATGATAATGAATTTATGGTTGGTCGCTATTTGGAATCAATAAGAAAAATAACGGGTACAGATAATTTAAATTGTGTCGATTCTAAAGATTCCTATGCCGTTTCTGCTCTATTGAGATCTGATAGATATTATTGTGTTGATAGTACTGGCTATGCAGGTCAAGTTTCATCATCAAATACTGGTACGGTTTGCAATAAGTAATAATCTAAATATACAGAGCCGAGGTCCTTTCCAAGGTTCGCTCGAAAGAGAAATTGGTGGCCACGTAGTCGTGAAGTTTGGCCCCCAGAACTTGGCGGATTTCCTCATTGCCAGCTAAGCCATCAAGATATTCAGCTAATTTATCTACATCACCTGTCGGAAAGAGAGGGTTACCAGTTTCGGCTAAAATATCCCTAATGCCGGGAATGTCGGAGCCAATAGCTGGCAAGTAAGCCATTCCGGCCTCAAGTAGGGTGTAAGGGTGGCCTTCTTTAACTGACGGCAAGACAAAAAAATCAAAGGCCTTTAAATATTTTATTGCTTCAGAAACAAAGCCCGCTAAAAATACTCGGGCGGTTAAATTTTTTTCCTCAATAAGTCGTCTAAGTTTATCTTTCATATCTCCTTCACCAATAATGATATATTTAAAGTTGCTGGTGGTTTTACTAATGGCATCAATTAAAGTAGCGAGCCCTTTGTTGGGATGAAGTTCAGCCACCGTAACACCAATAATATCAGTCGGTTCTAATTTGGTTTGGCAAATTTGAGCTAGTTGTAAGCGGGCCTCTTCTTTGGTTATAAAATCGGGTGCTTTTAGACCATTATAAATTAAATGCATTTTCCTTCGTTGGCCCAACATATTTTGGCCTTGGGCCAAGTCTTGGCGATTGATAACTATCACTTGATGACAAAAAAAACAGGTTAGCCAAGAAAAAAAGTAAATTATTTTTTTGGTCAGCCAATTTCTATTTTCATTAAACGGCCAACCATGCACCGTGTAAATTATTTTAGGAATACCAATCAGTCGGCCCCAAAACGCCCCGATACCAGACGCTTTAGAACTGTTTAGATGTAAAATATGTGGTTTTTCCCGTTTTAGAGTTTGGAGGATTTCAATAAAACCAAATATTTCTGATAATAAATATATATTTCGTGTCAGATTTTTCAAAAAAATAGTCCGGATATTGGCTTGCTCCAACCGGGTAACCAGATAGCCAGCCGCCGCTTTTTTGCCACCAGTGCCACCTAGAGCCACCACTGCCTCAAACTGGTCGGCTGGCAGGGAAGTGGCCAAATCATAGACATATTTTTGCGCCCCACCGAAATTTGATTTGGTTATCAGGTAGAGAATTTTAGTCCCGTTAGAGGTCGCGGACTCAAACTTTATTGGCATGCTTAAATTTAAGCACGAGAGATTCGTTATGAAAAGGTCTGTGGACTAGTATCCGACCGTCCGCGTCCTACCTCTAATGGGATAGCATAAATGGCCATTTTGTTGTATTATCACGGTCAATGAAAGTTCAGGGACCCCTGCAGTCATTATTTCTATTATTTGGCGATATTTTGGTCTTGGTAGCCTCGTTGTGGGTTACTTTGTTTATTCGCTATGCCAGTTTTCCCAAGGTCGAGACTTTTAATGATCACCTCTTACCATTTAGCTTTATTTTCTGTATTTGGTTGGTGGTTTATTTCATTTACGACTTGTATGGCAACCAGACGACTATTTTTCAGAAAAAATTATCGGCGGTTATTTTTAATGCTCATATTGTAAATAGTATTATCGCCCTAGCTTTCTTCTATTTTATCCCATATTTTGCGATTACCCCGAAAACCAATTTGTTTATTTTTCTGGTCGTTTCCTTTTTGATATTTGAATGGTGGCGGCGACAAGTAGTTTTTTATATTTGGCACGGCGGTGCGGAAACGATTGTTTTTGCTTGTGCCGGACCAGAAGTTGATGAGTTGGATCGAGAGTTTATTACCAACAGTTGGTACAAAATTAGAGTGATAAAAAAAGGTGAAGATTTAACTGGGTTGGCCAAAACATCGACGGTTGTTATAAATACCCATGAGGCCAACACCAAAGATTTTATTGGCTTTTATAATATGCTTTTTGCCGGCGCTCGTTTTGTTACCCTCGAAAGTCTTTACGAGACTATGTTTGGTCGGGTGCCGATTTCTAGCATCTCTGAACGTTGGTTTCTGGAATCAATATCGACTCAACCGAAACCATTTTTTGAAATTTTAAAACGGGCGATGGATGTCGTCGTTGGACTTTTGGTGGGTATTGCGTCTTTACCTTTTTATCCACTAATTATGCTGGCCATTAAATTAGATGATGGGGGTGAGATATTCATTTATCCCGAGCGGGTTGGTGAACACAATCGACCGATTCGACTGTTAAAATTTCGAACCATGACGGTTGGTAACGATGGGGGTCAGTGGGGCATGGTCGAAAATAAAGTCACTCGGGTCGGGGCTTTTTTACGCCGGACCCGTCTTGATGAATTACCCCAAATTTGGAATGTTATTAGGGGTGACTTATCTTTGGTGGGCCCGCGACCGGAATTTGCCCCGGCGGTTGGTCTCTACGGTGAGGAAATAAAATTCTACAATGTTAGACATTTGGTCAAACCAGGTTTGTCGGGTTGGGCTCAAATCTATGGTGAACAACCTCATCACGGTATTGGGGTCGAGGAAACAAAAAACAAATTGTCTTATGATCTGTTTTATATTAAAAACAGAAGTATTCTGTTGGATATAAAAATTGCCCTAAAGACAATTCGTATTTTATTGTCACGAAGTGGGGTTTAAGTAAAAATAGATGAATACTATTATTGTTGACGGGGTGGCTATGGCCAACCAAATTGGCCAGGAATTGCAACCAAAAATTAATCGTTTGGGCCTTGTTTCTTTGGCCGTGATTTTGGTGGGCGACAATCCGGTTTCTTCTCGTTATGTGGCGCGTAAGGAAAGTTTTGGTCGTAAGTATGGTATGGAAGTTAAAATTTTTTCTTATGATAAGGTTGTAGCCGAAGATGAACTATTGTCTGTAATTGAACGGCTAAATAATGATGCTTCTGTTAACGGAATTATTGTCCAACTACCTTTACCTTCCCACTTAGAAACTAAAAAAATCTTAGGGGCCATTGACCCACTTAAAGACCCTGATGCCCTCTCGTTAGAGGCGATTGTTGATTCACCAGTAGTAGGAGCGGCCCGAGAAATAATTGAAAAAAATAATATAGATTTGGTGGCAAAAAATGTAGTAGTGGTTGGAGCGGGACGATTGGTGGGTCAACCACTCGCTATTTATTTTGCTGGCACCGGTTCTAATGTTCGGTCTTTTACCAATCGGGATGAAAAAGCTTTAGCCGAAGTCTTGGTAACGGCCGATATTATAGCCACCGGTGCTGGCGTGCCCGGCCTCATTAAACCAGAATACTTAAAAAATGGAGTCGTTCTTTTGGATGCCGCTACTAGTGAGGACGGGGGCACTTTAAAAGGTGATGCTGATCCGGCTTGTGTGACCAAGTGTTCTATTTTTACACCGGTGCCTGGGGGTATTGGCCCTTTAACCATGGCGATACTTTTCAAAAATTTAGTTTTTTTGGCTTCTCGTCAGGCTGGTTTCTAGGCTTGATTTTTGTCTTTTGACGACCTATACTTACTCTCACATGAATAATTATCGTGTTTTGGCTGTAGCCCTCATTATTTTTGGAATCCTTTTGGGCTATTTTGTTTACGCTTCAGAAACTGGGCTTGGCCTAATGCCTAACCGGCCTTTTCGGTTGGGGTTAGACTTGTCTGGAGGCACACATTTAGTTTATAAAGCCGATGTGTCTGATATTCCGGCCGGTGAGGTGGGTAGTGCGATGTCTGCCCTCAAAGAAGTTATTGAACGTCGGATTAATGTTTTCGGTGTGTCCGAGCCAATAATCCAGATCGAGTCCACCGGCTTGGGAGCTAATGTTATAAATAAACTAATTGTTGAATTGCCGGGAGTAACCGATGTCAATGAAGCTTTGGCGGTTATTAGTAAAACTCCACTGTTGGAATTTAAAGTTGAAGGAGAAAAAGATGCTCCGTTGAATTTAAATATTAGTCCGGAAGATTTAAAAAATGGCAAGCTTCCAACCATTAATACTGATGAATTGGTCGCTGCTCGCTATGTCGATTCTGGTCTGACTGGTAAATATTTAAAACGAGCCCAGGTGATTTTCCCTTCTGGCGCCCAAGGGGCTGGTGTCGCCACTGGCCCAACGGTATTGGTCGAGTTTACCCCCGAGGGTAAGCAGTTATTTGCCAAGCTAACACTTGACAATTTAAACAAAACCATTGGTATTTTTCTGGATGATCAACTTATTTCAGCCCCGGTGGTACAAGAGGAAATTAGAGATGGCCAGGCGCAAATCACCGGTAATTTCACTGTCGAAGAGGCCAAGTCTTTAGTGCGCGATTTAAACCTCGGGGCTTTGCCGGTACCGATTGAACTAGATTCAACTCAAACTATTGGACCAACCTTGGGGGCCGATGTATTAAAGCAGGGAATATATGCTGGTATTATTGGTTTTATTTTACTGGCTATATTTATGATTGTTTGGTACCGCTTGCCGGGGGCAGTTGCCGTGGTTGCTCTTTTAATGTATGTGGCAATTATTTTGACTATTTTCAAGCTTTTACCAGTGACTATTACCGCCGCTGGTATTGCCGGGTTAATTCTTTCGATTGGGATTGCGGTTGATGCCAATGTGCTTATTTTTGAGCGCCTAAAAGAAGAAATGATCAAGGGCCACTCTATTCATGAGGCGACTAAAGAAGGTTTTGCTCGAGCTTGGCTCTCGATTCGAGATTCAAATTTGTCTGGGATTATTTCGGCTCTAGTTTTGTTTTGGTTTGGGACTAGCATGATCAAGGGTTTTGCCCTGACTTTAATTATTGGTATTGTTGTTAGCATGTTTAGTGCCATCACTGTCACCCGGACTCTTTTGTTTGCCTTGGGTGTCAAACATAAAAATAGAGTGTCGACATTCTTATTCGGTAACGGTTTTCTAAAATAACATGTTTGTCGTTAAATATAGAAAAGTATTTTATATAGTCGCTGGCCTTATGGTCGGATTGTCTTTGGTGTCGATTTTTACTTATGGACTAAATTTGGGTATCGATTTTACGGGTGGCTCTATTTTAGAGGTAAGTTATGTTAATAATCGACCAGATATTGATACTCTAAAGACTGCCTTGGTAGACACCGAGTTTAAGTCAGCCCAGGTTCAGCCAGCGGGTGACAAAAGTGTTATTTTACGTTTAGAGCCAATAAACGAAGCTCAAAAAACAGAACTAGCCAAGACTCTTAGTCTAAAAGAAACAGCCCCGTTAAAGATCGACCGCTTTAGTTCCATTGGACCTACTATTAGTGGTGAATTGGCAAAACGTAGCCTGATTGCCATTGCCGTAGTGGTCCTACTCATCGTCCTGTTTATCGCTTTTGTGTTTCGTGGCGTGTCCGAACCGGTCAGCTCGTGGAAATATGGTATTATCGCGCTTATTGCCTTGATGCACGATATTATTATTCCGACTGGTATATTTTCGGCGCTTGGACATTTTCGCGGGATAGAAATTGACGCCCTTTATCTAACAGCTATTTTGACTATTCTTGGTATTTCTATTCACGATACCATTGTGGTGTTTGACCGAATCCGCGAGAATTTAAAAAATAAAATCAGCTCTCATTTTGAAGAAACCGTTGGACGCAGTTTGAGCCAGACTTTCGCCCGGTCTATAAACACATCACTCACGGTTATTATTGTCCTTTTGGCAGTCTATTTCTTTGGTGGTTCGACCACTAAAAACTTTGCCCTAGCTTTGACAGTGGGTATCGCGGTGGGTACTTATTCTTCAATCTTTGTGGCCTCACCCCTTTTGGTGACGTGGGAAAAGTGGCAAAACAAGAAGTAATTTAAAGTTCGCCATTCGCCTCAAAAATGGCCCTAATTAGGGCCATTTTTGAGGCGAATGACCGGCTTGACAGGCCCTTTTATTACTATATACTATTCCCTGTAACCTACTTCAAGGTAGGTTCGTGTTTTCTTTCGCCCTTTGACAATTGAATTGAAGATCCAAATACGCAAAGTTTCTGTTATTTTTTCTAGTGTTCCGTTCATTTTTTTGAGAGTTTGATCTTGGCTCAGGATGAACGCTGGCGACGTGGATAAGGCATGCAAGTCGAGTGGGTTTAGACCCACGGCAAACGAGGTAGTAACACGTAGGTACGCACCCGGAAGTTGTGCATAACCGGCCGAAAGGTCGGATAATTCACAATGGTCTCGTAAGAGTAAAGATTTATCGCTTCCGGAGCGGCCTGCGGGATATCAGCTAGTTGGTAAGGTAATGGCTTACCAAGGCTATGACGT
>CAYHFD010000003.1:0-11386 GCA_964355855.1 uncultured Candidatus Saccharibacteria bacterium
AATTTTTTCATAAAACTAATTCTAAGGTGTTCGGATTCAAAGGTAAATTTACCTATTTAAACCCTAGAAAGAACCTTGAAAGGAGGTCCATATGTCTTCTCGCGAGAAGATGACCGCGGACTCCCTATTCGGGGTCCAGATCATCTGTACATTCATGTTCGGAGGAAGCCAATTCCTCCGGATGCTCACGACATCACAAGGAGTGAGTATTAGCTGGTTCACTTGCTGGCAGGTGTTCCTCGTTCTGAATCTCGTGCTCGCCATTCGTGCCCATCGTAATCAATCGAGCCGAGTGACACTCCAGACCATTCTGAGCTACGTCGCGTGGGTAACCATGGTGACGCTAGACCTCGGAGTGATGTTCTGGAAGGGTACAGGAGTATGGAACGAGCGCGACACCGCTACGGTCGTTCTCGCGGGAATCGGTATCGTCGCGACACTCGCCATATCCCGCCGGAAACAACTAGCTATCACTGACCCGATGGTAAAAGGTTACCTCGCTGTGTTCTTCAAGGCTGTTCCGCAACTTGTCCTGGCATACAACATGTTCATGGTGGGTGGTGACGGACTGGCTGGCATGGCGGTCATAACCGGACACATCACGATTCTCACTCGACTTGGCCAACTCTGGTTTTCAATCAGGGAGGCGGGTTGGGACCGGAATCGCCTTGGTTCGGCGATCAGCGAACTTGCGAATGAGGGTAGCTGGATAGTCGTAACGATTGTCTGGCTCACCAACTAACCGAGGCCCGTGTCCAAAAGACGCGGGCCTCTTTCTTTTTTTAGTAATTATCAAACACAGAGTGTTTAATAATTTTGTCTAAGCGAACATTCTAATTTTTGGACTTTCGCGGGAGCTGATTTGGAAATCAACGAGGCGAGCAGAAAAACTCATCTGTCTGAGCGAAGCGAGTTATGAGTTTTTCGTCGCGAGAAGAGTATGATTTCTAATCAGTGGAGCGTCCCCAGTCCAAAAATTAGGGTGTGAGCGCCCTATTTGTTGAGCGCCCCCTTCCCTGGCCACGCCGCCTTGTTACCCAACTCCTCTTCAATCCGCAAAAGCTGATTGTATTTGGCTGTCCGTTCACTACGACACAGCGAGCCAGTCTTGATCTGGCCCGTACCAAGACCCACCACAAAGTCGGAAATAGTCGTATCTTCGGTCTCGCCCGAGCGGTGCGAGACAACAGCGGTCATCCCCGCCTCGTGCGCCATCTGGATAGCCTCGATAGTTTCCGTCACAGTGCCTATTTGGTTTAGCTTAATAAGAATCGAGTTGCCGGCTTTTTGGTCAATACCCATCTGTAATCTTTTGATATTGGTCACGAATAGGTCGTCACCCACAATTTGCACTTTGTCGCCAATTTTGGCGGTCATTAATTTGTAACCATCCCAATCGTCTTCTGCCAAACCATCTTCAATCGACACAATCGGGTATTTGGCCACCCAAGCAGCGTAAAAGTCGACCATCTCGGCCGAGGTCAAACTTTTGCCTTCGGTCTTTAGTTCGTATTTGCCATTTTCATACAATTCACTGGCGGCACCATCGATAGCAATAAAAATATCTTGGCCAGCAGTGTAGCCAGCTTTTTCAATCGCTTCAATAATTATTTCAATCGCGGCTTCGTTTGAAGGCAGTGACGGCGCGTAGCCGCCCTCGTCCCCCACCGACGTATTCAGCTTGCGACTAGCCAAAATTTTCTTCAACGCGTGAAAAACTTCTGCGCCATAACGAAGGGCCTCGCGAAAACTCGGTGCCCCTAGAGGCATAATCATAAACTCCTGCAAGTCGGTCGAGTTTTCAGCATGCTTGCCCCCGTTTAAAATATTCATCATCGGCACCGGTAGGCGCATATTTGTCGTACCAGAAATATCGGCAAAGTACTGATACAACGGTTTACCTTCGGACTTGGCTGAAGCATGGGCAAAAGCGAGCGACACACCCAAAATAGCATTGGCGCCAAGTCGTCCCTTGTTTTCAGTACCATCAAGGGCAATCATCGCCCGGTCCAAAGATTCTTGATTATATTCCTGGCCAACGAGGGTTTGGGCCAACTCATGGTTTACATTGGCCACCGCTAGTTCTACCCCTTTGCCACCGTAGCGGGCTTCACCGTCACGCAACTCCACCGCTTCGTGACTACCAGTCGACGCCCCCGACGGGACCGCCGCCCGGCCAAACGAGCCATCACTTAAAGTAATATCAACTTCGACCGTTGGGTTGCCCCGAGAGTCTAATATTTCCCGCGCTTTGACCGAACTAATTGTTGGCATTGTGATAAAAATTACTTGATTAAAACAATACTTTAGCATTTACTCCTTGTTTTCGACAACCCCCACTTTTCACTAAAAACAACTAATCAAAGATTTTTACCAAATATGGGTCAAGTGTCCGCTGATCTAAATCATAAAAGTTTTTGCCGGATTTATGTAAATCTCGCGCTAGATCCTCACCCACAAAACGCCAATGCCAGGGCTCATATTGATAATAAACATTGCCTTTGGGATATGACAAAACAAAACCATATTTGTAGGCATTTTCTTGAAGCCAATTAAAACCGTCGGTGGTATCGAAAGTCACAAAGGGTACTTTTCCTGCGACCGTAAAATCTAAGGTTGTGCCCAATTGATGTTCCGAATATCCCTGGTCGGCTGAAAACTGGTTAGCCGTCCCCGCCCCATACACCACGGCATAACTATTTTTTAATTGTGACTGATTACCAAAAGACCGAAAAGCTGAAACTGCCCGCAAATCTATTCCGCCTTCGGTCGCCTCTTGTAACATATCAGCCAAAAAAGATTCAACTTCAGCGTGAATCTGTAAGGTTATATTTTTGTCGTATAAATATTCACTATCAATATCCTTTAATTCTGACGGGGAATAATTTTCATTAAGAAAAAATATCTTCGAATATTTTTGCAAAAGTTCAGGGTCAGTTTTAGTCCACTTTTCCAACGTTCCAACCGTATCAGTAATATCCTCAATTTGATTTTCAAACTCCTCGTTCTTTTTCTTTTCGGAACTCAGGGTACCAGACAAATCAGCATTTTGAGCCATGGCCGCATCTAACTCGGCCGACAAGTTGTCTATTCTGGTTGTATAAGCCACAGTAGTAGAAGCCAAATCAACTTTGGTAATTTGTAAATCGCTATAAATCCTATAGGTACCAATGGCCCAAGCCCCAAGTAAAATAATAGCCACCACGAAAAGCAACCAAAGCAATCCACTAAGGCGTCTTTTAGGACTTTCAATCATAGACAGCATCATAACATATAGATACAAAAATGACCGGCCAGCTAGCCGGTCATTTTCAGACAAGTTAAAAACCTAATTTATGAACCCAAAACCAACACCAGCTAGGTACAAACCCAAAACTACTGATAGTACTCCACCACCCACATACCAACGAGGGGTGTTGAACATACGGAATATTTTAGACACTACTTTGTAGGGCAAAACTAAATAAACCACAGATTCAATAAGCATTAACCAACCAACCAAGGTAACAATCACGGTTGCATTCCAATTCCAAATATTATGCGAAACCACCAAACCAATTCCGGCCAAAAGCTCTAAAATGCCAATAATATAAATAAGGCCACGGTTCTTGACCATTTCAGCCACGGCCGACATCATCATTTTGCGACGAATAACACAAATCAAACCAATTAAAACTAAATAGATACCAATAACCTGCGACAGAAAAATAGATAAGTCCATGAAATTAAGCTAACTACTAATTTGTATTATTATATGACGATATACCGGCGGTGTTAAATGAGTTGTCCCCAAAATGCCTGGCTGTGTATATTAAAATATTTTAGTTATACTTCATTCATGTTGAATAAAAAATATTTAATCCTTATTGCGCTTGCTATAACCACTGCATTTTTCCCCACGGTAGGCTGGACTGAAACTGATTTAAAAATCACCGGCTGGATTCCCTACTGGAAAGTGGCCGAGGGTACCAAAGATGCTAGAAATAATTTAGATAAATTGGATGTTCTATATCCATTTAGTTTTACTGTTAAAAAAGATGGCAGTTTAAACGACCTGGGTGATTTAGAAAATAAAAATTGGGCTAAACTTTTTCGCGAGGCTAAAAAAGCTAGGGTCGAGATAATTCCCACGGTCATGTGGAGTAACGCCAACATGATGCAACAAATCCTTTCCGATCCAGTTGCTCGTAAAAACCACATCAAGAAAATTGTAGAGATGGTCGAGGACGGCAACTACGCCGGTGTCGATATCGATTATGAAGGGAAAATGGCCTCGACCAAAGACTTTTTCTCACTTTTTATTGAAGAACTAAAGGAGGAGCTTGGTGATAAAACTTTAGTATGCACTATTGAAGCTCGTACCCCACCTGACTCGCTATATCGAATCATTCCCAACCCTTTAGTTTACGCCAACGATTATGCCCGCCTCGGTCAGGCCTGTGATGTCTTTCAAATTATGACCTATGACCAACAACGAGCCGATATTAAATTAAACGATGCCAAAAGGGGTTCGCCCTATGCCCCCACCGCCGATGCTGATTGGGTGGAAAAAGTTATCAAGCTGGCCCTGGAAGATATTCCTAACCATAAAATTATGCTGGGTGTGCCAACCTATGGGGCTGAATACGAGGTGACTGTCTCACCTAACTGGTATCAAGGTTATAAAAAACTTTGGGCTCTTAACCCAGAGTACGGAATTAAAACCGCTAAAAAATACAAAACCAGAGCTTCGACCAATTCGGCTGGCGAGCTAGCTTTTTCCTACCTCCCCAAAGAATCGAATCTTAAACTAGCTAAATCTCTTACCATCCCTAAAAATACTCCTAAAGGTCTAGAAATCGCCGCCCGAGTGCTGGCCCACGCCAACAAAACCGGCGAAACAGTAAAATTTAACTATGTCTCGTAGAGCGACGCCAAAGCGATAAAAGAAAAAATTAAATTGGCGGAAAAGTACGACCTGCGTGGTATCGCCATTTTTAAAATTGACGGTGGAGAAGATAAAAATATTTGGAAGTTGTTTTAGTCATAATCGCTTGGTAATATCTTTCAGTATTAGCCTTCTGGTAACTTTTACTTTAGTATATAGGCCCTATGGCTTCCAAATATATTCCGGGTAATTTTAAGCTCAAGCCCAAGCGCTCTAGTGCCGGTCTAGGTTTGTTTACCGAGCAAGACATTCCTAAAGGGGCTTGTATCATTGAATATATTGGCCAGCCAATTAGTGAGGCGAAAAAATATTCCAGTCGCAGTCGGTACTTGTTTGAAGTAAATTCTAAAATCACTATTGACGGCCAAGATCGGTCCAACACTGCTCGCTATATTAACCACGCCTGCCGACCAAATTGCGAACCAGTCATCCACCAAAAACGGATTTTTATTATGGCGATAAAAAGTATCAAAGCGGGCGAAGAATTGACTTATGATTATGGTAAGGAATACTGGAATGACCGCATCAAACCCCACGGTTGCCGGTGTAAAAAATGTAAAAAATAAAACGGGGTTGACCTTTGCCAACCCTTAAACCAAAGCGGGAACCGTGCAGTTTACCCAACGTTTGGCCTGATTTCATTTCACTACAATAAGATTCAAACAATAAACCCCCGCCGGCAAAGCCGGCGGGGGTTTATTGTTTACCAAAAATCTATAAAATTATACTTCAGCCTCTGGTACCGGCGTTGTCTCATCGGCCGGCACTTGGACATTGATATCTATCTTATCAGTCTTAGGGGGAGTAGGAGGAGTATCGTTGCGTAAAGCTGGTAGCCCGTAAACAAAAAAGAGAATCACCAAGACCAAAACCAAAAGAATACCAACCACTACCCCCGTGCCCGAATCTGAACTTTCCCCCGTTGGGGGTGTATTAACAATTGTCGTCATATCTTTGTATCAATTAATTATAATTTACCTTGTATAACATATATGTCGTATTAAGGTAAAAAATATTACACCCAAATTGCTCGCCTCTCCTAAAATTAGGCTTAAGCTGGGAAATGTGTCCTAACTCAATGTCGGCCAAACAAGGTGTATGATTGTCTCTCCTCCAACGGCCTCATATGTAGTGCCCACCAGACTGGTTAAATCCCGAGGGTCGACGGTGGGGCTCTCCTATTTACCAACTTAATCATAAAATATATGACTAATAATATATCCCGTTTGCTAATAGAGGCTAGTCTAATTGTGGCTGTGGTTATTGTTCCTAGTGTAACGAGTTTTGCTTATGCTGCTACTTATGCCTATGTCAACCAAAGCGGTGAAGTAAACATCGTCAATGCTAATGACGGCCTGACCGCTATTTCCATCGCGCCAAATATTGCCACTCATAGTGGTGTCATCTTGCTTAATAGCCAAGCTGATAACGAAATCGTGGGTGATAATGTGTCTGGGATCTAGTCACTTACTGGCGCAAAAAAAAGAAAGACACCCACAAACAGGTGTCTTTTTTTGGAATAGTGTGCTATAATGAAACTGGCTTAGATTCTAGATCTTATCAATTTAAACTTCTATATTTTATGAAAAAAATATTCTTCCTCATTATTCTGCTGACAATTTGTGTTCCTCTCTCGACCGCCACCGCTAGTGCTAAATCAGTTTGCCCAACCACCGCCACCACCACTGAAATCCAGATTAAAATTAATACTTCTTCCCTAACTTCTAATTCAGCCAAACCAACCATCTCCGGTACCGCTTGTGGCACTAAAACAGTGAAATTAACTCTCCAAAAAGAAGGAGCGTCTAAAACTTACTATAAAAAAACAAACCATCAAAGTTAAAAATGACCAATGGAAAATTAGAATCACCAAAAAACTAGCTGATGGTATTTATAATGTCAAAGTTACCGGAACTAAAGGTGAAGCTCGCCAAATTATAGCCACCGGTCAATTAATAATCGGTCAAAGTACAAAAAATAATAAAACAAAGTCCGCCACTACTCTAGCCATCGGCTCGGTGCCACTTTTGTTTGGCGGTACGGCGCGCGCTGGCACGGCTGTCCCAGTTTCCTATCTGCAAATTACCAACATCGGCAAAGAAACCGCCACTTTAAATGGTTTTTGGGTTAAACAAACTGGTTCGGCCTCGACCGGAGCGGTCATCGGCCTCACCACTATCGACGGCAGTGGTGGCTCGAAAGGGACTATCGGTGGAACGGAAGGATCTACTCCTTTCAAAAACAATTTAGCTTTTGTGCCCACCGAAGCGGTTTTTGCCCCCGGGCAAATGCGCGTATTTACTATTAAAGCGGTAATGAGTAGCAATATTTCTGTTCACCTTGGTAAACAACTAAATATTGCTGTCACCTCGGTCGACACCACCGCTTCACCCAAGGGGCCTTTCCCTATCCACGGTGCTACTTGGACGATCGGTAATTAAAACAAAAACATATGATATTTTCACTTATTTTAGGTCTTCTTATTGGAGCTGGAGCGGTAATTTTTGCCTTACAAAATACCTTCGCGGTGACCGTCACCTTTCTGACTTGGGAAATTACGGCCTCATTGGCATCATTGATTATTCTGTCAGTAATTGTTGGAATAATAATAAGCATTCTAATGACCATTCCTAGCGACATAAAAAATGCCTTCACTATTTATAAACTTAAAAAAGCCAACCGAAAATTAAACGAACAAGCTACTACCGCCCCCAAAACTGAAAGTGACACTACTGGTGCAACCGAAATTCCACCTGCAACCAACTAAAAGAAAACCGCCCGCTAGAGCCTACGGGCGGCTCTGCGGACGGGCTATTTTACTATCAGATAGCAGTAATAGGAGCAAAGGTATGGCTGATTGACTGCCACAGTTCCCACCAAATAGCCTTCCTCAACTCGTCTCAAGCAAATTTGGCGCCAAGCCTGTCCACTCTTCCACGGACACAGATGAGCCCTAAAGGGGTGGTGCATAAAACGGACAGGACCTTCACTAACCACTGCCTGGAACTCCATAGACATGTAACCGACAGCCCATAATACCTGTTGAACGCTTGGGTAAGATAAATAGGCCTCGACCATCTGCTGTTGAGACAGCACCCTGTCGTTGAAAACAAGATGGTAGTCATGATCTGGTATACCCAGGTCCAGAATGCTCGGTGGAATTTCCGTTGCCAAGAGAAAATAGCCGGGGATACCAGTGTTCGCAAAGAGCGTACGAATTGGGCAACCAAGTTCACCCAGCGACTGTCTTCCTGCAACTTCAACAATATTACTCATGTTAAGTTTCCTTTCCTGGTTGTTCTGTCATACTTCTAGCACATTTCCGTTGATTTGTTAACAAAGACTCCCTATTCTAAAAGAATTGAAAGGCTTGGTTTGATATAAAGCAAAATAATTGATAAGTTTTGTCTAAAAAGAACGAGCGCCTCCCCCGCAGGTTTGGCGCTCATTATGGACCGAAGCGATGAACAAAATCACTAGTAACATTCGGTGCCGGACACTCCACAAAGCCATGTCTGGTCCAGAACTGTTTGGATCGCGGATCAGAAACTTGAGTTGCTCGCACTTCATTCAAGTTGTTTCGCTTTGCCCAATCTAGAAGATAGCCCAGCACTTTTCCGCCACAACCATGACTGCGTATACCCTCCGGACTGGTAAACATCTCTTGAATTACCAAATCAGAGTCTGTCTGCCACTCTTTGAGCGAAAATACAACTGTCACTGCCGCCCACAACTCTAGGCGAAACGGGAAGATAACACGGTAGACAAACGCACCGACATCTTCAAGCTCTGGTATAATGGACACCCTATATACCCTAAGTTGCTTGACCATCTCGTCAAACAGCCCCCTGTCCCACCCGCGAGACTCTGGCTTGTATGGTTTCCGTTGAACCAATTCTGTATCAGACATGTTTACCTCCTTTCAAGGTTGCTCTCCCCTATTTCTAGCACAATGGTGTGAATTTGTTAACAGGGGCTCCACTTAGCTTTTAATCTTCAAACTTTCCTACAATAAACCGGGTATTTATTCCAATTTAATTACTACTCAATTGGTTTCAATTTAACATCTACCCCAATATGGTCTTCGGCTACAGAATCATTAAAAATTTCGGCGCAGCGTTTGATTATGAGAGGATTCGCTACTTGTCTTATGTTTACTCCGGCTTCAGTAAAACGTTGTTTAGAAATATCGTTGTGGTCCGGATCGGAAGCGCCATAAATAATACTAGTAATTTCTGACTCAATAATTAATGACGTGCAATCCTTCGATTCAGGATTGGTTCTCTTGGTGCACGGGACTAGTGTTGAATATAAGACGATTCTGTCTGATATTTGAATATTTTCCTTTTGTGCAATTTCCAGAACAATATCTTCGGCGTGACGGACTCCATTGTCAGAACTTGGCGCAGAAACAATTATTTTACCATCTTTAACAAGACAAGCAGAAACAATGCCGCGCGGATCCTTGGACCGGGTGGCCGTTTCAAATAGATGTTCAAACACTTGCTCTTCGGTCATTCCAATATTATCCCAAAAAATCCCATGAAGTACCATTGGCTATTCTAAAGACAAATTTATGTCCTTAATAATTTCATCGAGTCGATGATTACTTTTGACGTAGTATTTACTGACACCTAAATTGATATAAGATTTTATTGTTTTAGAACCTTCAGTATTTGAGATTACAAAAATAGGAATATTATTCCATCTCCCACCATTCGCTTTGAACTTTTTTACAAAATCAAGACCATTTTCCTTGCCCAATAGATTGTGGTCAAGCCAGATGGCATCGACTTGCTCCAAGTCCTCGAGATGATCCAAAGCCTGCCTTATATTACTGGCAGCAATTATACCCAGACCATTTGTTTCAAGTATCACATCAAAAACCTGATCAACACTACGGGCATTAATGACATCATAACCACTTTTTTTGAGCTTATCATTGACGACTTTAAGCAGTGGTCGTTCATCTTCTATGACTAAGATTGTTTTCTTTTTTACTTGTTGTTTTTTCATACAATTATAATCTGTTTATACTAACCTAATCTATTTTTTGCTTACTCCCTTGATTGGTAATATAACATAAAAAGTTGTGCCAAAATTTTCTTCCGGTGATTCAAACCAAATCTTTCCCCCAGATTTTTCCACGACCGATTTTACAATATAGAGCCCTAGACCTGTTCCGTCGGTATCTTTATCCCTCACATTATCAGCGCGGAACAGCTTGGTAAATATTTTTTCATGCTGTTTTTTTGGAATGCCATATCCGGTATCAGAAATTTTGATTTGGATATCTTTTTTAGTCGCCAGTGAAATAGACACTTTGATTTTTCCGCCTTCGGGGGTGTATTTCACTGAGTTTGATAAAATATTTTGTATGACCATACGTAATAGTTTTGGATCGGCTTGTATAAATGAGATGCCTTTCTTGCAGGAAAATAAAAATTTTATTTTTTTAATATCAATCTGTGGTTTTTGCTCATTTATAACACTTCGCGCTAGCTGGCAGATATCAGTTGATTCTGGTTCGATCACAAATGTTCCAAGTTCAAGATTAGAGACATCCAAAAGGGCATTTACGAGCTCAACCATTCGTTGATTACTGTGATATACCTCATCAAGATATTTCTTTTGTTTTTTATTCAATTCTCCAACATCTCCAGCTAAAAGCATTTCCGCGTACCAGTTGACCGTAGACAGCGGGGTCCGAAGTTGGTGCGAAGCGAGTGAAACAAACTCGGTTTTAGCCTTATCAATTTCTTTTTCTTTAGTCATGTCGCGGAGGATCGCCACGCCACCAACACTTTTTCCATTCAATAAGATGGGGGTAGCGGTAACGCTTATAAACTTTCCATCGGGTATCCGCGAATTCCTTATAAACAGTGGGACTTTGTCCAGAGTTTGACCTTTGGTAGCGCGAAAAAGTGGTATTTGGTTAGGAGGGAGCATTTTGAAAGTTACGGGATCAAATACTCCATACTGCTCTTGTTTCGTATCAAGTATGTCTTGGTCCACCCCAATTCCTAAACTATCGGAAGCGTTTTTATTGGTGAAAATAAGTTTTCCCTTTTCATCCACCACAATCAGTCCATCACCAATACTAGCCAGGATAGCCTCGTCTTTTGCCTTGGCATCAGCCAGCTCTTTGGTTCGTTCAAGAACTTTTTTTTCTAACGTTTTGTGTGACATTTTTAGCTTCTCCGCTGTCTGTATCAACTTGCGCCGGACACTCTCTTTTTCCTCAGCCGTTACCACTAGTTTGCGTCTCACTACTTCTTTTTCCTCGGCCGTCACTGCCAGCTTCGCCGCTGTTATTACTAGCCTGCGCCTGACACTTTCTTTTTCTTCGGCGGTCACTACCAACTTGCGCCTGACACTCTCTTTTTCCTTAGCCGTCGCCGCCAGCTTCGCCGCTGTCACGGCCAGTTTCTTGGCTGTCGGGGCCAGTTTTTCAGCGG
Source organism: uncultured Candidatus Saccharibacteria bacterium (assembly GCA_964355855.1). Lineage (GTDB taxonomy): Bacteria > Patescibacteriota > Minisyncoccia > Phycocordibacterales > XYD1-FULL-46-19 > XYD1-FULL-44-32. The sequence goes on from CAYHFD010000003.1 coordinate 11,386, forward strand.
T
>CAYHFD010000003.1:11486-59552 GCA_964355855.1 uncultured Candidatus Saccharibacteria bacterium
GACGGCTAGTTTGGCTGCCGTCACCGCTAGTTTGCGTCTCACTATCTCTTTTTCCTTAGCCGTCGCCGCTAGTTTCTCCGCCGTTGTGGCCAGCTTCGTCGCTGTTATTAATAGCTTGCGTCTAACACTTTCTTTTTCTTTGGCCGTCGCCGCTAGCTTGCGTCTAACAATCTCCCTTTCTTTTGCTGTTACCGCCAGTTTTTCAGCGGTGACGGCTAGTTTGGCTGCCGTCACCGCTAGTTTGCGTCTCACTATCTCTTTTTCCCCAGCTAAAATTTTGAGGTTAAAAATTATTTCATCAGACACAGAAATAATAGCTTTTTTGTCCATATAATATTTTATTTTTCCAAGATTTCCTCAATTTTCTCTATGATCGAGTGGAGTTTCCAATCTGATTTGATCAAATAATAGGTTGAATTATGTGTCACCATATCTGTCATAAATCGTTCATTATTTGCGCTTAGATTTGTTAGGATAATAATCGGGACTTTCTCTCCCCAGGTGTCTCCGCGAATCTCTTTAAAGGCAGCCATACCGTCCATCTCTGGCATAATTAGGTCAAGCAAAATAAGCTCAGGGTGTTCTTTCAGAGCTATTTCTACCCCTTCCTTGCCATTTTTTGCTGACAGTGGTATAAAATTTTTTAGTTCAAGGATATCCACTATCGCCTCACGAAGACTTCTTTCATCTTCTATTATGAGTATTTTTTTGGCACTTTCATTTGGATTCATATCAGGTGGGAAAGGTTAAACAACAATGATTGTATAGTGTTTATGCCGTCTGGGGTTCCCATTCATTACAAGGGTGTTAAAATTGGTTGCCGGACCAACTTTATCCTAACTGGCTCTGTCGGTAAGACTAATGAGCGACTCTCACTTACACTTTTTGTCTCACTTGTCTATAATATTGTTTCAGAATAAAATTTAAACTTTTAAAAATATATTTTGCCAGAAAGGCAACCTCATATATATAAAAATTATTTTTTAGGAACATAGATTTGTAATGAATACCGATTTTTATCAGAACCAATTAAAACTAGAGACATGGCGCGAATTGCTTTTATATCAATCTTTGTTGAACATCTATCAAATACCAATTCCATGTTACCCCCGGGTTGAAGTACTGGTTTATTTTTATCAAATCTCCTCCACTCATCAACATTAATAGTCCGCCCCAAGCTGGACAAAAGGCACATTGGATAATTACTTATTTCTTTATCGATGGGAGTAAACACGACATCGGGCCAAATATTATAAGAAACAATTGTCGGATTTGTTAAACGTACAAGTACAGTATTTGTCTGCTCATTTATTTTAAATTCGCTCATGCCATCAACGCACGCATCTGTTATTTCATCACACAAAAGTGATGTTGGGGGTATATTATTAGAAACAACTTGCTTATTAGTTGATAACTTACATTTATTTATTTCCTCAGTTGAGCCTGCGCAAAAACAGGTTAGTGATAATTTAGATGTATTTGAACATAGAGGAATAGCTTCTCTTATAATACGATTGTATTTTTCTTCGTATAATTTAATCTCCTCATTATTACCTCGCGGATATCCTTCAATAGAAATATATATTATTTTAAAAGATTTTGTATCGTAATAAATTATCGGGTTGATGGCATTTATAGCTGCACGCGAATCATCCTTCGACAGATTTCCGATAGTGAGACATCCCGCCTGACGGAGATAAACTGACGATCCATTAATACTATCAAGACTCACATCGCTCGAAGGACAGCTATTGTAATCTAAATCATTCTCATCTAAGACTGCCTGGGCATCAGATAGAAACATTCCTAAATAAATATCCTTCCGAGAAACAAGTTCACTCAATTCAATATTGACTGCTTCGGCTATTCCTTGTACAAAATAGTTTTTCCATATAAAAGAAAGGCCCACCGCATATATGATAATAAGAATAGAGGCGATTGATATTTTAATGTAAGTCCTAACACTTCGAAGATAAAGGATTTTAAATATTACAAAAGCCAGAAAAAATTTCGCCACGAGCTGCAACCCCGTGCTTAACCAGTCGCCAAACATTACCAAAAAAAGCGATATGGGATGGGTAACGGGAAAAATAGAAAAACCATACGAACAGCCCTCCCAACACGACGATAAAATATAAGGAGTAAATAAAAAAATAAAAATAAAAATACCAATGAAGATCAATATTTTATTGCGAATTTGGGCGTTTCGTATTAAATCCATATGGCTATTTTAACATAATTATGTGTTATAAAAAAATCAGAAAAGAAGAAAAAGAAGTGGAAAAAGGAAAAAAAGGGGTCAGCCATACTCCCCCGCCTACAAGAAGTGATTTATCTTGAGCTAGTCGAAAGAGGAAGTTGGGGTAAAAGAAAACCGCCCTCCAACGGTTTTCGTTGGGGGCGGGCTGATTAAGAATGACGTTCGACTGCGCCCTCATTTTCAAACCAACCATGTTCATCCACACAGCCGATGAGACATACACATAGTTCTACATCATCGGAAGTCAGAAACACGGTGTCGATTTCTTTCAGGGCAGACGGATGTCCGATCGGAAGCACCTGCTCAACCAAAGCATCCCACCCCTGGCCATGGTACAAGCTAAAGCATACTACCTCACCAACATCTACTTCACCTACTCCTGGACGCCCGAGGTCTCTTGGTTCTACAACCTTAGAAAATCTAAGGTCACAACAATCAATGATGATGAGCAGCAGTTTTTTTGTAACTTTCACAGCGAACCTCCTCTCCGGTTGTTTCTAACCCATTCCTACCACACTTCTGTAAATTTGTTAACAATGGCTCCGTCACCCGCAGGAAGTGAGAACTCATTTACTTCTTCATTAAGATAAAGAAATGAGAATGCTTCTTTTTTAGTTTTGGAAAATAATTTGTTATTTGTTGTATTTTGATAAGAGAAAAATCTTTAATCAGCTCTAGGGCTTTTTCATAATCTACATAGGTATGAGGTACGTTCATTTCGGGACCTTCGGTCTTTATTAAAGTAAAATCATCTATTCTGTTTTCTTTATACTTTTCCCAGGAGTCTGTTTCTTTTGAGGTAAGGGTTATAAATGCTTCGCCCCCTGGTTTCAGTACTTTGTGGACATTTTTTAATGTTTTTTCCAAACCATTAAGATCAGCATGATGAACGGTATACATAGAAAGTACAGCGTCAAAAGACTCTTCTTCGTAGGGAAGATCTAACATATCTCCAACTTGGATATCAATTGGCAGTTCTAAATCTCTTACTTTTTCTTTAAATGTATCAACACCGTCCTGTGCCAAATCAAAGGCGCTCACATCAAAACCTTGATTTGCTAAAAAAATTGAGTGCCTACCGGTGCCACATCCAAGATCTAAAACAGTATTAACTTTCTGTTCTTTCCATCTTTTTATAACGAGAATCACTTGTTCATCAGGTGTTTCCCAGTATGGGTTACTCACTTTATTCCAAATCCAGGGTTTTGATTCGATCATGTGACTTATAGTATCTCATTGTAGTTATAAAAAGTCTCGAGCTCCGCGGGCTCGAGGAAGTGAGGAAGTTGGGTTATACTAAAAAAATTATGACTTGATATTTCCCACCAATTTAGGGAAATCGTTCTGTAGGAAGTGACCTTTGTCTTCAAAAGAAACAAGGGTGGCATCAGGCAAATTCCTTTTATATTTATGCACATCAGCATATGGAACCGAGGTGTCATCTTGGCTGTGATATAAATATATCTCGCCTGCTTGCTTCCTCAGCCCCTCCAGACTTTCGGTCAAAGCAAAGTCAGCCAGTGATTCATCGCAATCAACATCGTCATAAGGAGCGACCACCAAGTGAACAGATTTTATTTTCTTCGGGAAATCATTTTCCGATAGATATTTAGTTAAAAATATCCCACCGAGCGAATGCCCTACCAGAATCACTTCATCACGCAAAAGTGGAAACAATTTTTCAAACCAAATCTTCCACTCTTCGTAGCGAGCATTTTTGGCATTTGGCATTTTAGGGTATATCACTTCAAACTCAGGCAAGGCTTCACCGAGATTATCCTTCCAGTCCTTTCGATTGAGCTTTTCTAGGGTTATCTCGCAGGAATTTAGATACTCCATATACTCCTCGTAGGTTTCGAAGGTGGTACCACCGTGAATTAATACAATTTGTGATTTCATAATTAAATTTTAGCTAAAAGATCTAGTAACTCTGGCTCCACTATTCCTGGCACAAAGTGTGATTTTTCTTCCTCGGTCAAGTTCTGCAACCTTCCAAGTGGCCAAACTTCAAAACCTTGGGATTTACCCTCCTCTATCTTAAGGTCAGCCAAGTTTCCATTGTAGATATATACAAATTGCTTTTTGAAAGTATTGTTTATTTTACCACTAACAAGGTCATCTGATTTAAGTCTGATTTTTCTTAAAAACTTTAAATCCTCCATTTTAGCCTTAATACCAGTCTCCTCCTCCATCTCCTTCAAAGCCGTGTCTTCATAGTTCATACCCAAATCGACATGGCCACCCACAGTCGCATCCAGCATGTCTGGAAAGGTATCTTTGTCTTTAGCTCTAAGCTGAAGAATTAGCTCCTTATTGGGCGTCAAAAACCAGACATGAGTTTCGCGGTGCAGGAGCCCCTCTTTGTGTATTTTTCCCCTTGCCTCCTCCCCGATTATTTCGTCGTTTTCATCGACAATGTTTAGTTTTTCTTCCATACCAAAACTCTAGCAGTTTAGAGCCAAAAAGTCATTCGTGTAAATTTGTTAACACGCGGCTCCCCCGGGCGGGGGTAAAAGAAAACCGCCCTCCCACGGTCTTCCGTTGGGGGCGGACGAAAGAAACAACCCTAACAGGAAGAGACCGCCTCGTGGATTTTACTTGCCAATTCGTGATAATAACCCACAAACTCTTCCAAGGTGATAGCAAAACATGGAAAGTAGATGAAGATCGTACCATCTTGTTGGAGCATGGCGTTCAATCCTACCTCCCGCTCAACCGCGGTCCGAAAATCTGTGCGGTACAGAAGAGCTCGGCCGGTCGCAGTCATAGCGTGGCCATATTCAACGCAAGTCCCACTATCGGCATCTGCTCCATCGGCACACCCGACATATAAATTATCGGAATTCTCGGACGCCGCGCGACAATCTCTCACTATCCCCTTTACGTCAAACGTAAAATCGGTGGGATTTTGAAACTTAAGGGCCTCACGCTGGGGCACAATGACATTGTGCCCCAAACGTAGCAAGTGTTCCTCCAAGTGCATGATATGCTGACGTTCCCCGGCATTAAACAGGCCCCCTGCCAAATATAAATTCAACATTCGTCTCACCTCCTTTCAAGGTTTTGTCTAACTAACCTCTACCACACCTCTGTAAATTTGTTAACACGAGGCTCCCCCACCTACGGGAAGTGAGAATTTTGACTCAAAAGAACCTCTTCCATAAACCTTCGAAAATCATGTTAAAATGACTTTGTGACTAAAACGAACATTTATATTGACGGAAACAATTTATATCGCGGAGCCAAAGAGCTTGGTTTCGAAATTGATTACAAAAAATTTTATGGTTGGCTTCGACAAAAATATAGCACTACTAATATATATCTTTTTATCGGTCTCGTTCCCACGAGAACCAAGTTTTATGAATATCTTCAAGAATGTGGTTTTATTCTGGTTTTCAAACAAACTGTCTCCGTCGGCGGAGTAGTTAAGGGTAATTGCGATGCCGAACTGGTATTGAAAACTGTTTCTGATTTTTATACCAAAGCGTTTAATAAATGTATTCTTATTTCTGGTGATGGAGACTTTGGTTGTTTAGTGAAATTTTTAAATGATAACTCTGTTTTAGATCGAATTATTTCACCCGATGAAAATAAGTGTTCAATTTTATTAAGAAATAAAAATACGGAGATTACTTTTCTCAACGAACACTATCACAAATTTTCTAAAAGATTATCTTAAGTTAATACCCCAAAAAGAAAAAGCCCCCGATGCAGACGTATCTACATAAGGGTCTTTTCCATAGTTATGCTTATATGATATGGCTTTCAGATAAAATTGTCAACAGGTACTTCCGCCGGCTCGAGGAAGTGAGAAAGTTGGGGTAAAAGAAAACCGCCGTTCGGGATGGGACCGATACGGCGGTAAATAGTGATTCGGGTACGAACCTACCTTGACCCAGGACAGGGGTAAACCAAACGGCCCAGACCGCCAGGTACTTTGTCGGCCGCCCCGCAATTCTCGCAGACGAGGTCGCACACCGACGAGTCAGAATACCGCGTCTGATGGCTTGGGTGGACTTTGTCCAAATCCTTATGGAACCAGCGAGAAATTTCCTGATCATACTTCGCTGTGTGCTTGAAAACCATGGCCGCGAACGCCCGTCGTGTTTCAAGTAGGGTGTCTCCATAGTGGAGGATCTCGGCAATCACCAAGTCGTAATACTCGGGATCACACACCACCGTCACCAACTCATAGTTCTTCGCCGCGGCGCGAAGAAGGGAGGGACCGCCAATGTCGATCTGCTCGATCTCCGGCTTACCCTGGAAATCGTAGAGATTGACGATGACCAGGTCGATCGTCTCAATCCCTCGCTCCGCGATTACTCGCAGGTGTTCGGGCTTTTTTCGGTCGGCCAAGATTCCCCCAAAAACGTGCGGATGAAGGGTCTTCAGTCGACCTCCATCATCTCCGGAAAGCCGGTTACGTTCTCAATACCAACACAACGTACACCAGCCTGATCCAGGGCGGTCGCCGTCCCACCCGTCGACATCACGCCCCAGCCAGCATCGGCGAGGGTCTTTAACTTGTGAAGATCTGTTTTATTGGTGACAGACACCAACATCCTTCTCTGCTCTAACATAACCCGTTCCTTTCTTTTTGCGTGTTCACGGTAGATACTCCAAACAAACTACTACCACACCTCTGTTGATTTGTTAACACCTGGCTCCCGGCAGGATCTACCATTACATGGACTGTATACCTTTTGGCTAAAGTTTTCGCCGGCTCAACTTTAGGCTCAAAAGCTTTTCGATCCCTGCCCGCAAGGCAAGCAGTTGCCTTGCTCGGGGGAGCAAAATTAAAACGCCTTGCGGCGTTCTAAATTTTGCTCCGTTGGATAGATAGGGTTAGAACCTATTTTCAAAATAATCCGCACGTTTACATTTCGGATCTTTCTAAGTGAGAAGCTACCTCTCCGTCTCAAGACTAAGTCTCAGTCTTCTTCTAGGGATGAGTAAGGATGTTTTTAAGTCGTGGATAAACTATAACATCCTTAATATCATCCCTATTTAGGGTCCAGGCAATAAACCTTTCTACCCCCAAACCAAAGCCCGAGGTTGTGGAATAACTTCTTTGCCTTCTTAAGTTTATATACCATTCATACGGCGCAGAACTTATCCCCTGTCTTTCGAGTGATTCAAATATCTGCTTTACATTATTCTGTCTCTCCCCAGCCCCAACAATCTCGCCGCCAAATGATGTTTTTAGGATTGCGGGAAAGATCAGGTCTGAATTTATAACTTTATTAGGATTTTTCTTGTGGGGCTTTTGATAGAATGCCGCCCTATCTCTATCATAATTATTTATCCAAATAGGAGTACTGGTTTTTAAAATCTTCATCAATTCAAGCTCGCCTTTGCTAGAAATATCTCTTCCATGAGCAGTTTGATTTGTATATTTTTCAAATCCACTTTCGATAAGCAAACCAAAAGCTTCATCAAACTCTATCTCAGCAAATTTATTTGTCTTCAAGAGATCTTCTAATTTCTGAATCGTGACTTCATAGTCCGCGCTGATCAGCTTAAGAATCGCCTTTTGGGAAAGCATTACCTTCGCAAGATGCCTAACATACCCCTCAACTTGTGGCTTAAGATCTTGTAATGTTCCTTTAATTTCTGCCTCACAATGAAAGAATTGGTTCAGGTGACGTTTATCAGGATTCTCTCCCCTTAAAGAAGGCAAGTAGCAATAAACCTTTTCTATATCATTCATCAATATAGGCTCAAAACCAAATTGAGAGCTATCAACAAGATAGGTGTTTAAATCTCCAAACTTAATCTCAATAGCCTCACTATCTGATCCGGGGCCCATAGGAGAAGAAACGCTTGGTGTCAGCATAAAAAGGTCCACATTGTATGCTTTTTGAATATCAGACCAATAATGATCCGACGCCATCTTGATATGATGGCGCAGAATCATTAATTCCCTAAAGTACTTTGATTTACCTACTTGAAGGTAGTGCGTATCAGGATCATATTTGGGCAGCGGAAATGGAACAATTTTTCTAGAGAATATTTTTTGTAATATCTTTTTGAACATACATTATTTTATAAAAGTCTCTTTCACCTCAAATAGATTCTTCTCGCTATCCAATAGTACCTTCACGCCCAACGGAAGAGTAATCATGGGTGTGGTGTGTCCTATGTCTACCCCATAGAGAATCGGGTATTTAGCCCCTTTCGTATAAGCCTCAATAAGTTCTTTTATCTTCTTAAGGTTTTCTTCGCTCTGACCATAAGAGCGACCGATCACTAATCCCTTAATGGCTTTAAAAACGTCCAGGTTGTATAGATCCGCAAGATTAGTGTCAAGATCCGACATAGAAATCCCCTCTCCTGGCTTGCGACCTTCAGGTAAATCCAAGAATAAAACCTTACCCTTAAAATCATTCCAATATTCTGTTCCCGCCAGATGGTTAATCGAAGCAGGCGTGCCGCCAAATATTTCCGCAGCTGCCTTCCCTTTTCTCCACCATTCAAAACCTTTGTTCTTACGATAACTTCTTTGTTTTTTTACATCTTCCTTTTTAAACCAGTCCAAAAAATCATCAGTCCATTCTTCAGAGTCAGCAATCTTGCCAATCTCTCCCTCTACAAGGGCCTTTTTAAAATATTCCTCATTGTATTTATTGAGTTGCGGAAATTCACCAAATTCTGGCAGAACCGAAGGCCCGTAAAATGTTACCAAACCCGTCTTTTTATAGATTGCATGGTGGAGAACGGTTATATCAGAATATCCCAGAAAGATCTTCGGGTTCTTCTTGATTAGTTTCCAATCTAGAAATTTCAATAATTGATTTGAATGATTGCCGCCAATGGTGCAAATTATAGCTTTTACATCTTTATCGGCAAAAGCTAAATGCAGGTCTTGAACTCTTTCCTCGATCGATCCTGAAACATAACCACCGTTCTTCAGAGCATTAGGTTCAAATTTAACTTTAAAACCCAAAGTCTCTAACGCCTTTTTAGCCTGCTCAATCCTATGCATGGCAAAGGGAGCTAATCCAGATGACGGTGAGACAATGCTGATCAAATCTCCCGACTTAATCTTACCCGCTAAAATCTTTTCGACTTTCATGTGGAAATTGATTATTGTTACCCAGTTTAACATAAAAGCTAATTTGTTATAATCAAAACATGGCCAACCTGAATCCCCACGATATCCTCAATCTGAAGTCTGATTACGGCAAAAGACTTACCCAGGCCATTGAATCTGCTTACAACTTGAGGGTCTTGGATTATTCACCCATACCAGAGATATCTTTCACCTCCAAAAAAGCCTTAATCACCACCGACCAAGGGGTCCTATTCCTGAAAGAAAAACCATTCTATAGTAAAGGATCAGGAGAGTTATTTCGCTCCTCCACCTTTCAAGATTACTGCGCAAAAAACTCACAGAGGTTCGTGGGCATCCTAAAGACAAAAGACGGTAGACACTTTCTAGACTTTGAAGGAAGTATTTATTTTATTACGCCTTTCGCAGATGGAAAAAGTTTTAATGGCAAGACTGAAGATCTCCTGAAAATACTAGCTACGATAGTTGAGTTACAGCATTTAGGAAAAAAGTACCTGGAAGAAAATACTAACACCAGAGAATACTTACCCGAGAACAAGTCGTACGACATCGTCCTGCCTTTTTCTTTACTGGAACCAATGATCACAACCAATGGAGACAGGGAAACGCTAAACAATCTTAAAAAAGCACTTGGGATTTTAATCGAAGAATATAATTCTTTCGCAAACATTGAATACATAATGTCTCATGGCGACTGCATACTGTTTAACTTTCAAATCTCAGGCGAAGTAGCCATTTTACATGACTTCGACAATGCTAAAGTTTTACCCAACATCCACGATATAGCTGAATTCTTTGTATCTAGCTGTCTGATAAATTACAGCGGAAGTGTGACAAATCTTAAATTACCAATATTCCTAAGTTGTCATAAAGAAACTTCAGATATCATGGCCAAAGAAATATTAAAACATTTAAAAACTGGGGAAGAAAAACTGCTTCCTATTTGTATTGAAATTATTTGGCTGTGGACACTTATGCTGTCTGTAATAAAAGAAGACCATAAGATTACAGATCTCGTGCCAGCAATACAGAATATCTCTGAAAGGAAACTTCACGGAGAACTGGTAGAAATATTTAACTCCTAAAAATTATTGCGCCTGTTGTTTTCGTAATCTTTTTTGCTCCATTCTATTACGCCATTCTGAGATTTCCTCTTTAGAGCCAGGAATCATTGAGATAAACAAACGACTTTCGTTGATTGGTGGTTCCGAATGAACAACCGCCTCATCTCCGCTCACAAGGTACACCGCCGCAGTATCTTTTTCCGGTGCGTGGATCTCCTCAACAATCAGATCGAGTTCCTTACGGATTCGTATATCTTCTTCTGACCCGTGCTTTTCTTTGTTTTCATCTATTGAAAGCTGGACAAATCTTTCTTTATCCGTCGTACGACCAAAACGAGTTTGAGGGCCCTTTATAGCAACGACTAACTTGTGAGCCGTAATGGGATTAAAAAAACTTGGCATCGGTGTGCCACCTAGGGGTCTCAAAAAAGTTGTTCGGCAAAATGGCCCGAGACTCAATCCACACAGCTTCGGCATCATAGATCCGGATCAGTCCTTCCGCAATGCGAACAAACAAATCTGACACCTCTCTGATCCTATCCTCTGAATTTTCACCAACAGACCCCAAGAACACATTGAGGTTCGCCAAAAGCTCCTCACTATTGGGGGCACCCCAATAGTGAAAGTCTTCAGTGCTTTTTTCAACCTCTAAAGCTTGCAGCGTTTCCTTTTCTTTTGGAATTAAGTTTAAATCAACAAAGACCATTAGGTCTTCTTTTAAACTTTCTAAAACTTCCTCACTTGGAGTCTCAAAACTGACGGTCTTAATTTGGTGTTTTTCAGCCCCACCCTCTTGATTTGACTCTGAAGTCCGTAGGTCAGATCCCTCGTTTCTGTTCATGATTTTTGTAATGCTAAATTGACTATCCCCGCTTAATTATATACCATAATGTCACAAGACATGGATATAGACAATATAACCTCTCTAGACATCGAGCAGATGAACTACACTGATTTCATCGCCTTTCTCAAGGAAACAAACAGGTGCCCGGGCGGCAAAAAAACGATTAGACGCATTAGAGAATTACTGCACATAGACCACAAGACCAAAATCCTTGATGTGGGCTCAAATACTGGATTTACTTCATTAGAGCTAGCTCATATCACTCCCGCCTCAGTCTTTGAAATTGAAATCTCCGAAGCGTGCGTTCTAGAATCAAATAAACTTCTATCTAAAGATTCAGAGGATGTTAAGTCTAGGGTTAAATTCCAACTTGCCAATGCTTACGACATCCCTTTTCCCGATGAAGAATTTGATATCATCATGGTGGGCGGAGCTACAGGCTTCATGGCTAAAAAGGACAAAGCAATCTCTGAATACTTCCGGGTATTGAAGCCTTGGGGTTTTCTAGTTATGTCACCATTAACGTATCATACCGATCCACCAGAAAAAGTTATGGACGAGGTAGGCAAAGTCATCAACAACCCAATCAAACCCCTAAAGAAAGAAGATTGGTTAAGAATAACAAAAGAAGCCATTAAAGATTTCGAACTTTATTTCGAAGAATCACACCCCTTATCGCCAAGAAGTGAGGAAGACGTACATGAGTATGTCGACTACTTTCTACACAAAGACCACATCAAGAATATGCCAGAAGGGGTTAAAACATCAATTAAGAATAAGTGGCATGACATCCTAACTGTTTTTAATGAAAATCATAAATATCTAGGATACGATATGCTGATATTTAGAAAGAGAGTTGAACCGGAAGAGCCTGAATTATTTATAAGCCAATAAAAAATATGACAAATCACTTTGCAGTTAATACCGAAGCGGCCATTTATAAAGATGGTAAATGGCTCGTAGGAGTTAGATCTAAACACGAAAGCGAAGGAGCGGGGCTTCTCGCTTTTGTAGGTGGCACCGTTGAACATTCAGATGCTCTGGTGGACACACTAGAGAGCGCTGTTACCCGAGAAGTTATGGAAGAAATCGGAGTGAAAGTGCGAGTATTAGATTTTGTAAATAACTCCTCCTTTGTTTCCAAAAAAGGTAATCACGTAATAAACGTTGTTCTCCTGTGTGAAATTATTGATGGTGAGCCTAAAGTTTCCAGCCCAGATGAAATGAGTTCTTTATTGTGGCTGAGCACCGAAGAAGTGATTAACTACCCCAACTCCCCTAAGTGGCTATGCGCCAGCATCAAGAAAGCCGACGAACTAGCGCAAAGAATTTTCAATAATTTAAGAGAGTAGCCGAATAATCTCCTTTATGGTATAAGTTCGGTACATATTTCTAGGGTCCCTAAAGAACTCTTGGGTTAATTCAACTATTTTATCTAAATATTCCACCCCAAAATGATCTTTGAATTTAGAAAGGTCTAACATCCACTCAGGGGCTTCCTTCATGCTCTCATCCCCTAAAAGTATGAGCGATTTAGAAAGTTTCGCCCCTGTAGAGGTAACCAACTGTGGTGTAAAGATTCTTGCAGGTGTATCGAGAGCCGTATAACCCATAGCACCGAAAGCGAGGTTAATTGTTGATGTACTGTAAATCCAATCTCCCCCTTTAACCATTACATACATTCTTTCTGGATCATCTAAGGTTTCTACTTCTTTAACCAAATTTCTATACAGGGTACTCAAATCCAGATAAGACTCATTATCTTCTTTTATCTGCACAGTGTATTCTCCATGTTCTGGGCACAATCCAACTATTTCCAACTGATTAGCTTTAAACTTAAACTGAGTTGTCTTTGAGTCTCTATCAGAAAATTGGCAAGTGGGGCAAGGTGTCCTAATTTGAAGCACCCCCGTCGAAGGAGAAACCGCCCACCCCGTCGCCTCTTTATTTGTTAAAGTTTTTAAAAAAGCCTTTCTGAAGCCTGGTCGCTTCTGCGCTTCAGAATAACTTTCTACATCATAAGCAAGGCCGGTTAACGCTGATAACTTATCAAAATACTCAATGTAATACTCTTGGATAATATTTTCGATCTCTTTCTGCCCCTGTGAATGGAAGTAGGTTTTATGGTAAACAACGCCCTCCCCATTGAGTTTTGATTCGAAAGAAATATTGTCATGAATACCAATCTTGATACGGCATGGTATTTTAAATTTACTCTGTACTTTTTCCGCAAACAGAAAACCAATAGAATGCACCAATGCAGTAGCCAAGTGCGGAACGCCATTTATATTTGTTCCTATGTAAAATACGATTTCCTTTGGTTTTTTAATCTCGATTTTTGGCCGCAAAATATCGATCGTATCTGATATATATTTTGCAATAACGGTATTTGGCGAAGTCACCTTTTTCATGGCAATATTCTACCATATTTACAGAGAATGGCTTTAAATGTCAAAATTGATATTAAGCCGTATTAGGGGTAAAATGGGCTCATGAATAGAGTCTTCCTAATCCGCCATGCCGAGAGTGATAGCAATATTGGAACTGTCTTAGAACATCAAAACTCAATTAAAATTACCCCAGCCGGAAAGAAACAGGCCGAGGAATTGGCCGAGATACTAGAAAAGCCAGACAAAATTATTTGTTCTAGGTATATTCGGACGATAGAAACAGCAGAGCCCCTAATTAACAAGTTCTCTGATGCCGAAATTAATCTATGGGTAGACACTCATGAATTTCAGCCCATAAACCCTGAAAGGTATCAAAATATCACAACTGAGGAGAGGGATTCTTTACACAGAAAATATTGGCAAAATATTGATCCCCTATACAATGACGGCGGCGAAGCTGAGAGTTTTAAGGATTTTACAATCAGAGTAAACCTAGCCATACTGAAAATGAAGCAGTTGCAAGGTTTAAATTACATATTTACCCACGGACACTTTATCCGATGCGTCATCACACTACTTTCTTATTTTAAAGACTACAATTCTCTTGATAAAACTACCGATTTATATTTGAAGATTATGGAGAAGTTTGAAGAAACCTATCTTAGCGGAGAATTAAAGATAAAAAATACCGAGATTTTTGAATTGACCGAACTACTTAAAGGCTACTAAGACACTTTTGTCTCATTACGAAAAAGGGGGTAAAAACAGAATCTTCCATTACATGGACTGTATACCTTTTGGCTAAAGTTTTCGCCCACTCAACTTTAGGCTCAAAAGCTTTTCGATCCCTGACGTGAGTGAAGCAGTTCACTCACTCCGGGGGAGCAAAATTAAAACGCCTTGCGGCGTTCTAAATTTTGCTCCGTTGGATAGATGAGGTTAGAACCTGGTTAATTAATTTGGATAAACAGCAATCAGCTGTCTAATAATCATTTCCTCTTTTTGAGGATATAGTCCCTCATAATCAAACCAAACTCGAAGAAAATCATCTCTCTTTAATACGCGCTCAGCACCAATTTCAGGATCAAGAAGATAAATATGTTCATTATTTAATCCGATGACTAACGAGTAGTGTCCATCAGAAACCGATGAATTAGATAAACCCCTAGAAAACCAATCAACTATGACTGGCACTTTTTTATTTAACCAAATGTTAATCTCGTCAAAAGAACTTTCGTTTTGAATTTCAGCTTTGAAATTTAACTCCTCCGCTACGCGTTTAATGTCTTTTAAATTAGTGCCTAATTCAGAATTAGTATTAAGCATGGTCGACAACTCTTGTTCACTTTTATTTATACCGTAATAATCAAGAACCATCTTCAAAGATGCCGGGCCGCACATCCCAGCATTTAAAGTTTCTTGAAAAGGATTAACTTTTAACTTTTCCATCAATCAATTTTAACAAATATATTGATTAGGTTCTATCTCCTGCCTGGAGTACAAAAACAACCCATGTTATTAGGGCTGTTTTTAGGGGCTCCCCCGGCAGGGATCGAACCTGCGACCAATCGATTACACTAATCCTAAAATTACTCCTAGGGGTGGACTATATCATCACCATATCTTTTGAGACTTAGGTGCGAGGCGCTTCCGCTCCAAATAAATCGGAGAGTACTCCCTTTCGGGATAGTCTCTGAACCTGCCTTCACTTGCTTGCAATTCGAAGCTTTAGCGAAGGATTGGCTGCTGATTACCCATTTATATTGGGCTTCCAGCAATTCACCTCGTTTACTCTTCTGGATTTCTCCAGAAGGCTGCATATGACTATACAGTCGATTGCTCTACCGCTGAGCTACAGGGGAATATATTTGCTCTCAAAGAACAACGAAATGATAACACAAAAAACCTAAAAAACAAGAAATAGTTATGGGTTATTAAACTAGCCCATCCATCCTCATTTTATCCACCATATTTACACCTAGTATTCTAATATTCTTGAGAATATTAGAATCTAAGATATAATACAATAATAATTACCCATGTTAATTAAATATTATGAAAACACCCAAACAGTTGGAAAGATATTTTAAAGGAGTGGCCAATCACCGACGCCTGGAGATAATATTTCTCATCAAAAAACATAAAGATTTAACGGTTGGTGACATTGCCGAAAAACTTAAGGTGAATTTTAAAACGATTTCTCAACATTCTCAACGACTTGTCCAGGCTGGCCTACTCAATAAAACATACCGGGGGCTAGAGGTTATACATTCACTCTCCCCCTACGGCCATAAGTTCTGTCAATTTGCCCAACAATTCTAATATTCTCAAGAATATTAGAATAATAAACTAATTACCTAATCTCTGATATACTAAAAAATTATGTATTCTAAAAAATCAGCTCAAAAGCAGCAATGGGACCTGTCCCCGCTCTATCAGTCGGACACTGACCCCAAAATTGAAAAAGATCTAGCTAAATATAAGGAAAATAGCTACCAATTTATAAATAAGTGGAAAGATAGGACGGACTATCTAAAGTCGCCCAAAGCCCTACAAGAGGCCTTGGGCGACTACGAGGCTTGGCTCGACCAAGGCGGTATTTTAGGCGAAATTGGCTACTATTTCTCGCTCCGCAGTGCCCAAGAAGAAACCAACCCCAAGCTAAAAGCTCGCCTCAACCAGCTCACCGACTTTGCCACCAAGATCGAGAATGAGGCCCAATTTTTTATGATGCGTTTGGCCAAAATACCCATCGCCCAACAAAAAATAATTTTGGCTGATAAAAAGTTAGAGAAGTACCGACATTTGTTGTCCCGACTATTTGCCGAAGCTAAATATCTCCTTTCTGAACCGGAGGAAAAAATAATGAATCTAAAGTCGAACCCCGCCCACAGCCAGTGGGTGCAGATGACTTCATCGCTGTTGGCCAAAGAAACTCGTAAAGTTTATGACAAAGACGGGGTGCTAAAAGACCTGCCCTTCGCCAGTTTGACCGGCCTTATTTCCCACGAGAAGCCAAAAATCCGCAATAAAGCGGCTGAAGCTATAGATGATATTTTAGAAAAATTGTCCGGGGTGGCCGAGGCCGAGATGAACGCCATTATGCTGGATAAAAAAATAAATGATGAACTGCGCGGTCTCACCCGACCCGACCAGAGTCGGCATTTATCCGACGATATTGAAACCGAAGTAGTCGATGCGCTACTCTCGGCCGTGGAAAAATATTTTTACCTTGGCCAACGTTTTTATAAATTGAAAGCCAAACTGCTGGGTAAAAAGACCCTGGCCTACCACGAACGCAATCTCTCTTATACCAAAAAGAAAAAACGATTTAACTTTACTGAAGCGGTGGCCCTGGTTGGTGAAGTATTTAAAAAATTAGACCCCGATTTTCACCGCTATTTTCAATTGTTTGTGACCAAACATCAACTGGATGTTTTTCCCCGCCCGGGAAAATCTGACGGCGCTTTTTGCGCCCACAACTCCCCCACTGCCCCCACCTATATTCTCTTAAACCATAACGATGAGTTAAAAGATGTTTTAACTTTGGCCCACGAAGCGGGTCACGGTATTAACAATGAGTTTATGAAAGAAGCCCAACCCGCCATCTATTTTGGCACGCCCATGGTGACGGCCGAGGTGGCTAGCACTTTTACCGAAGATTTTGTTTTGACCGAATTAATGCTGGGTGCCGATGACGAACTTCGTCTCTCCCTCCAAATGGCCAAACTAAATGACGAAATTTCCACCGTCATTCGCCAAGTGGCGGCCTATCGTTTTGAACAAGAACTGCACCAAACCTTCCGACGCGAAGGCTATTTAGCCAAAGAAACCATTGGCCAAATTTTTCAAAAACACATGAAAACGTATTTGGGTCCAGCGGTTACAATGTCGGCTGGCTCGGCCAACTGGTGGGTCTACTGGAGCCACTTCCGCAACTTTTTTTACGTTTACTCCTACGCCAGCGGTATAATGATTTCCAAATCTCTCCAAGCTAAAGTTAAAGCTGACCCGCAGTTTATGACCAAGGTCAAAGACTTCCTTCGCGCCGGCACATCGGACTCGCCTAAAAATATTTTTGCCAAGCTGGGCGTCGATATTACCGACCAACATTTTTGGCAAATCGGTTTGGCCGAAATTGAATCACTCCTCAAGGAAACCGAGAAACTGGCCAAAAAACTTGGTAAAATTTAGATTAAAGATATTGATAATCGTGATATACTAAAAACATGAATTTGACTGCTTCAACCATTATAACCATTGCCGCCCTGGCTGGTTTTTTTCTGGCATTTTATATATTTAGAGCTAAATCTAAATCTCAACCCCTTGTCTGCCCTCTTCGTTCCGATTGTGATGCAGTAGTCCGTAGTGATTTTTCTCGTCTCTTTGGTATACCCCTAGAAATAATCGGCATGCTTTACTATGGTTTAGTAGTAATCAGTTACATAATTTTTGCTTTTTATCCGATTTTTAAGACACCAATTTTTACTTTTACTCTTTTGGTGGTTACTACTATCGCTTTTCTTTTTTCTATCTACCTAACCCTGGTCCAAGCCTTTGCTATTCGCCAGTGGTGCGTTTGGTGTTTAACTTCGGCTAGTTTGTGTACAATTATTTTTATTTCAGCTATCTTTGGCAATGAATTATCCTTTACCGACATGCTTGCCCGTTATCACGAATTTTTGGTCACCGCTTTAACACTGGGTCTTACTATTGGGGTTGGCGCCGCCACAGTCTACAGCGTAGTTTATATTAAATTTTTACGCGATTTTAAAATATCACAAGTTGAACACGATATATTAAAAACTATTGCCCAAGTGGTATGGGTAGCATTAATTATAATTATGGTTTCCGCATTTAGTGTTTATTTATCTAATCCAGAACTACACAATAGTTCACCTTCGTTTTTACTTAAAATAATTGTTTTAGGGGTTATTTTAATTGGCGACGCCATGTTGAATATTATTATTGCCCCCCAGCTTATCGACATTTCATTTGGTAAAAGGCGCGAACATAAACCCGGAGAACTACACAACCTGCGGCGAGTGTCGTTTGGTTTATCGGCTGTTTCGTTGGTTTCCTGGTACTCCCTCCTTACTCTTTTAGTCCTCCCCCTAACCATCGCGGCTACCTTTGGCAACTTGGTAATATACTACTTGCTAGCTATCCTGATCGGTCTAGGCTTAAGTCAGTTGGTTGACTACTACCTTAGTTCAAAATAGAATCGGTCAATGACCAAAAACTGGCAACAAGCTGCTAGGGCGGTAAGTAAGGGCGAAATAGCAGTTATTCCTACTGACACTATTTATGGTCTAGTGGCCCAAGCCCAAAACCCAATCGCTGTTTCTAGACTGGATAATCTAAAACAAAGAAAAGAAGACTCACCATATATTATTTTAATATCAAATTTATCTGAACTGATTGATTTTGAAATAAGTTTAGACACGGCCATAAAAAATCTTTTACACCAACTTTGGCCAGGACCGATTAGTGTCGTTTTGAATTGTAACAACAAAAAATTTACTTATCTTCATCGAGGTAAAAACCTAGCTTTTCGTTTACCAGACAATAAAGAACTCATTGAATTCATTAAAATTACCGGGCCAGTGGTTGCCCCTAGTGCCAACCCCAAAAGTCTACCGCCAGCTCAAACAATTACTGATGCTAAAAAATATTTTGGTAGTAATGTAACCAACTATATATCTGCCGAAACTGAACCTTTAGTTGGAGAAGCTTCAACTTTAGTTGATCTAACCACCTCCAAACCAAAAATTTTACGGTTGGGGGCAAAAAATCCGACCCAAATTTTTTTAGATTTTAACAAATGAATTACCCACGCCCTAACGGGACGGGGTATCTTCATTTTTGAGAACCCACGGTTCTCAACGCTCGCTTCGCTCGCTGCTTTCCTTCACGGGAAACCCTGCGGGTTTCCCGTCCCCATCCGGCATTCCCAAATTCATCCCGCGAGCTGACGCTCAGGGAATTCTTCGGTAATTATTGAAAAACAAGTGGCATCGTTTACATAATCAAACGATTTGTCTATTATGAACAAATGGACACAAAACCGATTATTGCGTACGATGACTTCGCTAAACTTGATTTGAGGGTGGGAACGATTGAAGGTGTGGCTCGAGTTGAAGGTTCAGAAAAATTATTGAAACTTGAGGTGGTATTTGGTGACGACCACCGGCGACAAATAATTGCTGGTATTGGTACTGTTTATGGCCCAGATGATTTAGTGGGGCGACAAATAGTAACGATTGTAAACCTGGAACCAAAAAAGCTTATGGGACTGGTCAGCGAGGGCATGGTTCTAGCGGCCGACAGTGAAAAGGGACCGATTGTTTTATCACCAATTGAAGCTGTCTCGGCTGGAGCAACTATAAAATAAGGACAGAATTAATAATTTAAATTATTTAACTATGAAAGCAAGTAACATCTTAATAATAATAGTGGTGGTTTTAGTGGCAATAACCGGCTGGTGGATATATAAAAATGATATCTCCACCGACGACCAAACCATACCAACAGTAAATTCTTTTGCCGAGTGTCAAAATGCTGGTTATCCAATAATGGAATCATATCCCGAACAGTGTCAGACCCCAGATGGACGAACTTTTGTTCGTGACATTGGTAATGAAAATGACAAGACTGATTTGATTCGTCTTACCAGCCCTCGCCCGGGTGATAAAATAATCAGCCCACTTACTATCACAGGTGAGGCTCGTGGTACCTGGTATTTTGAAGCTAGTTTTCCGGTGGAAATTCAAGATGCCAATGGCAATGTTTTGGCTCAAGCCCCCGCCCAAGCCCAGGGTGAATGGATGACCGAAAATTTTGTCCCCTTTGCGGTAACAATTGATTTCATCGCCCCCGCCAGTGGTGAGGGTAAGCTTATCCTCCGCAAAGACAACCCCTCTGGCCTGCCAGAAAATAACGACCATCTGGAAATACCTATTATTTTTTAGACATTTAATAGCTATTTTTTGGCTATATGGGATGGTGTAGCAACCAAATATATCCCATGCTAGAATAAGCTAACTTTACTAGGCAAAATTTAAACAATATGGACGAATCAACCAATAAATTCAATTATTCAACCCCAGTCGCCATTGTTCTGGCTGGCCTTATTATTGCCGCCGCCGTCTTTTATGGTAACCCCAAAGCCGACGAACCTATAACTACTAACCCCGAAAAGCTAGAGATTAGCAAATTTGTACCAGTTGGCCCAACCGACCATGTACAGGGAGACGCTAAGGCCAAATTGGCCATAGTGGAATATTCAGATTTAGAGTGTCCATTCTGTAAAATCTTTCATAAAAGTATGAAGGAGATAATGGCCGACAAATCTGTCTCTGCTAGTTGGACTTTTCGTCACTTCCCCATTGAATCTCTCCACTCTAAGGCTAAAAACGAAGCGATTGCTGCCGAGTGTGCCACGGTTCAAGGTAACCATGAAGCATTTTGGAAATACATAGACGAAATATTTAAAGTAACTCCCTCAAACAATAATCTGGCTGAAACCGAGTTGCCTCTTATTGCTAGCCAAATCGGACTAAATGTCGGTACCTTCAACAAATGTCTAACCGACCAGGCCACAGTCAGTCGCATCAATGCCGATTATGATAGCGCTATTGAAATTGGTGTCGATGGTACACCCTTCGTTTTGGTTATTAAAGGTAATACCGCCTATCCAATATTTCGTTATAAATCGATTGACGACATACCAGATAATGACGTAAAAACCCTAGCGGAAAAAATTATTAAGGCCTACGAGAAAAATATCACCGAGGCGCAAAGTCAGTAAAAACTAAAAAGCCGGGCCCGCGTAGCGGGCCCGGCTTTTTAGTTTTTACAATTAGTAACCCAAAAGTCTTTTGGCCTTATCATGCATTCTAATTTTTTCATGAGCCTTGGCCTCAATTTGACGAATCCGTTCGCGAGTCACGCCAAATTCTTTACCTACTTCTTCTAAAGTCCGCATCACCCCATCGTCTAATCCATGTCTCATTTCTAGAATTTTGCGTTCCTTTGGCGTCAAATCATCAAGAATCTCCTGAATTTGATCACGTAAAATTCGGCGCGATACTTCTTGGTCGGGTGGCGCAATCTTATCATCAGCCACAAACTCACCAAGTGAAGACTTCTCGTCATCGTCATCGGTCGGCTTATCAAGCGAAGCGGTACTCTGGTCAATTTTTTCAATCGTGTGCACTTTTTCCACATCAACACCCATTTCGGTCGCAATCTCTTGCGGTAATGGTTCGCGTCCCAAATCCTGTGACAATCGTCTAACCACTTGTTTATATTTAGCAATGGTTTCCACCATATGGACCGGAATCCGGATAGTCCGCGACTGGTCGGCCAAAGCGCGAGTTACCGCCTGTCGAATCCACCAAGTCGCGTAAGTCGAGAACTTAAAACCTTTACGAAAATCAAACTTTTCGACGGCTTTAAAAAGACCTAAATTTCCCTCTTGGATTAAATCTAAAAGGGTTAGATCGGAACTACGCCCAATATATTTTTTAGCAATCGACACCACCAACCGCAAGTTAGCATTGGCCAAGGTCTTTTTAGCTTCATCATCACCTTCCAATATTCGCTTGGCCAACTCGCGCTCTTCTGGTCCGGTCAATAATTTATGGCGACCAATTTCCTTTAGGTACATTTGGACTGAATCCATCGCTGACTCTGACCCATGAGCCCCGCGACCCTTACCGGCTGGCTCAAAATCATCTAGCAAACCACCCTCTTCTAGAACATCAATACCGGCCTCTTCAAACTGAGCATATAAATCTTCTAAAAAGATAATATCATTTTCAATACTAGGAAACTCTTTTAAAAGTTCATTGAAAGTGACAAAGCCCCGACTACGCCCTTTTCGAATAAGAACAGCGACTCTTTCTGAAATTTCTTCGCGCGTATTATCTTTACCGGTAACTGTTTTGTGCCCCCGTTGTTTGACTACCACTTTTTTAGCCAATACCTTAGTTTTACTTTTAGCCGAGACTTTGCTTTTGTTTTTGGCCACCACCTTTTTCTTGGCCACCACCTTTTTTACTGGTCTTTTTTTTGTGACCACTTTTTTCTTGGTGATTTTTTTTGACTTTGTCTGAACCTTTTTCTTTTTGTTTTTGTTTATCGCCATATAGCAGGTTTAGGCTTTTTTATTAATCAAATTGGAAATATCTTGGCATTTTTTCAGGTATTTGTCTATCAAAGACGTATCACCCACCACTTCGGCCTCTTTAAGTTTGGTGCGGGCATTGCCAAGCTCTAGTTTAAGATACTCCTCCTTAAAACTGCGTCCAAGTTCAGCCAACACCTTCTCTAAACTAATACGTTCAGAACCATAGTTTATTTCTATTTCCAGCAATATTTCCCCTTTACTAGCTAATAATCGTTCTACCCCAGCTTGGATATATACCGTACCGACAACTTCTTCCAACTCCCGATAAAGTTTACTGGATTCAAACTTTTCACCAGTTTCCTCTCCTAACCACCACCAAATACCAACGATCTGGCGAAATATTCGCCCAATTCTAGTTTGGGGACTATTAGGCGGGGCGGTTGTTTGTTCACTCGCCTTTCGTTCCACCCTAAAAAATTTAGGTCCAGTTGATACGGCAGTTTCGCGAATATCTTGCCAAATTATATCTTCCGGCAAACTAGTAACATCGGCAATTTTACTAATAAAGTGAGCTTGGTCAATTTTTTCTGGCAATCTTTTAATTAGAGAATAAAGTTCAGACTTTATCGCATGCGCCCTTTCCCGCCGGTCATCATGTTTTTTAATCAGGATAGCGAGATAAAAATCGACGACATGCAACGCTTGATTTATAATTGTGTTTAATTTTTTGGGATCATCTTTTGCCACATCAGCTGGATCTAAACCTTCGGGAAAGGCCGCCATTTTAAGTTCTAGTCCCAACGAGACCGCCAGTTCCACTGCCCGGCGTGAGGCGCTAATACCAGCCTCATCGGCATCAAAGGCCATTATTAGATTATTAGATAGCCGTTTAAGCGACAGGAGGTGTTTATCAGTAAGGGCCGTCCCCGAGACCGCCACCGCGTTCTCGAGACCCGACTGGTGGGACATAACCAAGTCCATTTGCCCCTCCACCAATATAGCTTTATTTAACTTCCTAATGGCCATTTTGGCTTTATCAAGGCCATACAGTAGCTTAGACTTGTCATAAACTATAGTCTGGGGCGAATTTAGATATTTAGCCTCTTCTTCCCGACTATTGTTCGGATCATAAATACGACCAGAAAAGCCAACCACCGAGCCACCACTATTGATAAGTGGAAACATAATCCGTCCCCGAAACCGATCATAATACCGCGTCTCACCAGAACCTTCTTTTTTGGCCACCAAACCTGCTTTTTCCAAAGTTAATAGATGATGACCTTCACCTTCTAAATAGTCGGCTAAATATCGCCAACCCTCTGGCACATACCCTAAACGAAATTTTTCCATCGACTCTAGAGTCACCCCCCGACCTTCTAGATATTTTATGACCTCGGGAAATTCTTTGATTTTCTTTTCATAAAATCTGGTCGCCTCTTCTAAAACTCGCAAAACTATTTCTTTTTCTTTATTGTCAGATTTTTGGGGGCCCGATTTTAAATCAAGTTCTATTCCCGCCCGCTCGGCCAACATTTTTAACGCTTCGATAAAATCTAAGCCTTCTATTTCCTGGACAAAAGTTATAACATCTCCACCTTTGTTACACCCAAAACAATGGAAGCTTTGCCGTGATGGTGATACAAAAAAGGAAGCGGTCTTTTCATTGTGAAATGGACAACACCCTTTCATGTTTACCCCTGCTTTATCTAGGCGCAGATAAGCCGACACCACATCAACGATGTTTAGTTTATCTTTTATTTGTTCCGCTGATGTAGACATAATATAAATATCCGCTCGTCAGCAAAGACCTTCGTTAATTAGTATCAACCTATTTTTTCTATCTGACGCTTAGCGATACAGCTTATCACTTTCAGCCTCGGCCGTCTCATTGTAACCCTTAATCAGACCCGTACCGGCTGGAATAAGGCGACCAATAATTACATTTTCCTTCAAACCGCGCAAGTTGTCGACACCACCCTTAAGGGCTGTCTCTATTAACACTCGGGTCGCATGCTGGAAGGAAACCGAGGACAAGAAACTGGTCGTAGTTAGCGCTACTTCAGATATACCTAAAATAACTTGGTCACCTTTAGCTTCTTCGCCATTAAATAGAGCCACCCGCTTATTTTCTTTAACAAACTCTACATACTCGACAATCTCACCAATCCGGAAACGAGTGTCCCCGGGGGTTTTAACCTTACGGCGAGAAAACATTTGGCGAATAATAAGTTCAATATGCTTGCGCGCAATCGCCACCCCTTGTAGCTGGTAAATAGCATTGGCCTCTTTAATAACATAATCCTCAACATCAGCTCGATTGGTTAGTTTTTGATATTGAGTCAAATCAACCGATCCATCAGTTAAAATTTGGCCTCTGATAATCTGATCGCCTTTTTTTACCAAAACCGAACGAGTTGGTGGAATAGAGTAATTGACACTACCAGACTTGGCATTTTTCTTTTTACTGCCTTCATCAACCAAAACAGTAATTATTGTTTCTTTTGGCTCCTCTTTAATTTCTAAAATTGTACCATCTACCTCGGAAACAATAGCGGGATTTTTAGGGTGACGACGTTCAAATATTTCTTCTACGCGCGGTAAACCACCCACAATGTCACCACCGGCTGAACCCACCCCGCCGGCGTGCTTGGTTCGCATGGTGAGCTGGGTACCCGGCTCGCCAATAGCTTGGGCGGCCACAATACCGACCGGCTCGCCAATTTTTACCAATGTCGCCCGGCCCGGATCAGCCCCGTAACAAGTCTGACAAACACCCTGCAAAGTTTTGCACATTAGTGGGGTACGAATATGGGCTTCAGTAATTCCCTCTTTTTCAATCAGTTCAGCATCAAGTTTTGTTACTAGATGACCCTTACCAAACATTTCTTTCCCGTCCTTGCTTTTTATGGCCGACAACAAAATTCGCCCTTTTATGCTATTACTAATACCAGAATCAAAACCAAGAATATGTTTAGCAGTAATATGTTTACCTTCAGTGTCACCGCAATCTTCCTCGGTAATAACCAGGTCTTGGGCTACATCAACCAATTTGCGAGTAAGATAACCAGCCTTAGCGGTATTAAGCGCGGTGTCCGCCAAACCCTTGCGCGAACCATGGGTCGTAATAAAGTATTCAAGTGGCGATAATCCTTCCTTATAAGACGGAATGATTGGGAAGTCGATCATGTTACCGGCGGGGTTCACAATCAAACCTTTCATACCAACCATTTGCGTCATCTGGCTATAAGAACCGCGGGCCTTGGATACCAACATGTCCTTCACCGAACTGTCTTCAATTAAAGTATCGGGAATTATTTTTTCAATTTTACCACGGGTACGATTCCAAATTTCAATCGTCATTCGTTCCCTTTCTGTATCCGACAACAAACCTTCATTATACTTTTCTTCAATATTTAGGGCTTCTTTTCGAGCCTCGGCCACAATGGCTTTTTTACCCGCTGGCACCTGGACATCATCAATACCCCAGGTAATGCCTGACTTGGTCGCAAATTTAAAACCAAAAGATTTAACTTTGTCCAAAATGTCAGGCATACGTTCAATACCATAAGTCAAAATAAGTTGATCAACAATTTTTGATATTTCACCACCAGTTATTTCTTTGTTGATAAAGACAAAATCTGAGGGCAAGGTGTTATTAAAGAGTATCCGACCAACCGTTGTTTCAAAAATTTGACCAGACAACTCTTTGTATTTATCGGGGTTACCGCCAACCAACTTGATCGGCTGTTGTAAGTTAACCTCGCCAAAATCATACGCCATAATAGCCGCATTTGGGCTGGGATAAATTTTAATTTCTACCCCCGCTTTTGGCCGAAGCTTGGTTACCCAATATGAACCAAGAACAATATCCATGCGCATTTCTACAATTGGGTCACCCGAACCTGGCTTTAATAAGTTTTTATTGGAAGCAATAATTTCTCGCGCTTCTTTTTGGGCGGCCGCTGAAAGTGGAACATGAACAGCCATCTGGTCACCATCAAAGTCGGCGTTGAAAGCTGGACAAACTAGTGGGTGAATTTGAATAGCATTGCCCTCAATCAAGACTGGCTGAAAAGCCTGAATACCAAGACGGTGCAAGGTTGGCGCCCGGTTTAGAAACACATATTTGTGTTTAATTACATCTTCAAGAATAGCCCAAACCTCGGGAATACCTTCGTCGATAAGACGACCAGACCCACGAATATTAAAGGCCAATTCCTGTTCCAAAATTTTAGCAATTACAAACGGTCGGAAAAGTTCCAACGCCATATGCTTGGGCAAACCACACTGTGATATTTTTAGTTCTGGACCAACCACAATTACCGAACGGCCAGAATAGTCAACCCGCTTACCCAAAAGGTTCTGGCGGAAACGACCTTGCTTACCCCGCAAACTATCCGCTAGCGATTTTAGTGGTCGGCGTTGGGCTTGATTCATTACCCCTTCACCACCGGCCTTACGGATCGAGTTATCAATCAAAGCATCGACGGCTTCTTGCAAAATACGCTTTTCGTTACGCAAAATAACATCGGGCGCGTTTAGATCGAGCAGTTTTTTTAGACGGTTATTGCGGTTAATAACTCGGCGATACAAATCGTTGACATCGGAAGTGGCATGGCGACCACCATCAAGCGCTACCATCGGGCGAAGCGCTGGTGGAATAACTGGAATATTTTTTAAGAACATCCACTCGGGACGAACACCAGCTCGACCAATTGATTTTACTAAGTTAAATCTTTTTTGAATTTTAGCCCGTTCGACCGCGCTCGCTTTTTCCAAATCAATTGCTAGTTGTTTTTCCATTACTGGCAAATCAATTGATTCAAAAACCTTATTTATTGCTTCCGCCCCAATCCCGGCCTCAAAAACCGTACCAAACTTTAATGATAGGCGATGATAAGTAACCTCATCCAACACCTGCCAAAGTCGCAGACCTTCGACGGCTTTTTTCATATTAGAAAGAGACTCTTTTAAGCGCTCCTTGTCTTCATCGGTCGATAAATCCTTAACCCGCGTTTTGTACTCACTATCTAATTGTTTTAAGACTCGTTGTTTTTCTTCTTCATTGACCGAGGTCACGATGTAACCAGCAAAATAAATAACTTTCTCTAAATCAGAAATTGAGAGGCTAAGCAACGTACCAATCCGAGATGGAATGCTACGGAAAAACCAGATATGAGCCACTGGTGTCGCTAGTTCAATATGACCCATCCGTTCACGACGAACAATCGAACGAGTTATTTCCACGCCACATTTTTCACAAATAATTCCCTTGTATCGAATCCGTTTATATTTTCCACAATAACATTCGTAATCTTTTTCTGGCCCAAAAATACGCTCGTCAAAAAGGCCACTGCGTTCAGAGCGACCAGTGCGATAGTTAATAGTCTCTGGTTTGGTCACCTCACCGTATGACCATTCTTTTATTTTTTCTGGTGATGCTAATTTTAGAGTAATAGCATCGAACTCCTTAACTGTTTCTTGTGTTTGATTGTTGTTCATAAGATTGGTGTAAGGGATTACTCTTCGTTATTTTTAAGTTCAATATCAAGCCCCAGACCACGGAGCTCGTTTAGCATCACATTAAATGAAGCCGGCACACTTGGTTGTTTAATATGTTCACCCTTCACTAGCGAATCAAAAGCCTGTGAGCGACCCACAATGTCGTCAGATTTGATGGTGAGCATTTCTCGTAGCGAATAGGCCGCGCCATATCCCTCGAGGGCCCACACTTCCATCTCGCCAAAACGCTGACCCCCACCTTGCGATCGTCCCCCTAGCGGTTGCTGGGTAATGAGTGAATATGGCCCAATACTACGCATGTGAATTTTGTCTTCCACCATATGACCAAGTTTTAGAATGTACATATAACCAACGGCCACATCCTGTTCAAAACGGTCACCGGTAAAACCATCATAAAGTGCCACCTTACCGCCCTCATTAAAGCCCGCTTTTTTTAGTTCTAGTTTAATCTCGGCATCAGTCGCCCCCATGAAAGTTGGGGTGATAGCTTGGTACCCAAGTGTGGCCGCCGCCATACCTAGGTGCATTTCAAAAATCTGTCCCAAATTCATACGGGACGGCACACCAAGCGGTGTCAGAATAACATCCACTGGTGTACCGTCGGCCATATAAGGCATATCTTCTTCCGGTAAAACCCGAGAAATAACACCTTTGTTACCATGGCGTCCAGCCAACTTGTCGCCCACTGACACATTTCTTACTTGGGCCACCTGAATATAAATACGTTTAATAATACCTGATTCTAGTTTGTCGCCATTTTCGCGCGAAAAAACCTTAATACCGATTACTCGTCCCCGTTTGCCGTGCGGTACCCGAAGGGAAGCATCCTTCACATCGCGGGCTTTTTCACCAAAAATTGAACGTAACAGTCTTTCTTCTGGCGTCAGTTCAGTTTCACCCTTTGGTGTAATTTTACCAACCAAAATATCATTTGGTTCAACTTCCGCTCCAATGCGAATAATACCATCCTCGTCGAGGTTTCGTAGTTTGGTTTCACCAACATTTGAAATATCGTGAGTGGTAATTTCTGGTCCTAGCTTAGTATCACGCACATCGGCTTGAAACTCTTCAATATAAACCGAAGAAAACTTGCTGTTTTTAATTAGTCGTTCGGAAATAATAATCGCATCTTCATAGTTGGCCCCGTGCCAAGACATGAAAGCCACGAAAGCATTTTGTCCGACTGCCGCTTGGCCTTCATCCGAGGAAGAAGTATCAATCAACAAATCACCTTTTTTGATTTTCTGACCCAACGCCACTTTGGCCCGCTGGTGGAACATTGAATTATCATTGGTCTTAGCAAAAGTAATTAGTTCGTGCACTTCTTCTTTCCCATCATCACCTTTAACAATAATCTTTTTGCCATCAACATGGGTAACCACACCCGCTCGGCTAGCGTGAATTACCCGACCGGAATCACGAGCCACTTTGCCTTCAATACCAGTCGCCACCAAAGGTGCTTCGGGCACCAAGCAAGGTACTGATTGCTTTTGCATATTTGAACCCATCAAAGCCCGGTTAGCATCATCGTGTTCCAGGAAAGGAATCATCGAGGTGGCAATCGAGTAAGCCTGGTTGGGCGCCACATCAATAAAGTCAACTTCTTGGGCTGGAGTCAATCCAGGCTTAGTGTTCATTCGCACCTCAACCAATTCATCTAAGAGTTTACCTGATTCGTCGTAACGGACAGCAGCATGGGCAATGCGATATTTTTCCTCTTCCAAGGCGTTCATATAAACAATTTCATCCACAATCTTACCTTTTATTACCCGGCGGTAAGGCGCTTCGATAATACCAAATTCATTGACCCGAGAATAAGTAGCCAATTGTAAAATAAGACCAATGTTTGGACCTTCTGGTGTATGGATTGGGCAAACACGAGCATAGTGAGAAGAATGCACATCACGCACGTCTAGACCGGCTCGTTCCCGCGTCAGACCACCGGGTCCGAGCGCCGACAAACGACGCAAGTGTTCGATTTCTGATAGTACATTTTGCTGACCCATAAACTGCGACAGCTGGTTAGTGGTGAAAAATTCTTTCAAACGGGCCTGCAAAGGACGGGGTGATATAAGTTGAATCGGGAGCAAGGTTGTAGCGTCAACGGTCGACATCCGGTCTTGGATATTACGCTTCATCTGGGTCATACCCACTTTTAGTTTTTGCTGAAGCATTTCACCGATCGAGCGGATGCGACGAAAACCAAGGTGGTCAATATCGTCAGCCTTGGCCCCTTTAGTTGTGTTTAGGGTCACAACCTGAGACAAAATCATGATAATGTCATCGAGGTCGATGGTTCGCTTCTCGCGGGCTTTTTCGTCTATCGGCAAACCAAACCGTTCGTTGAAACGAAGTCGTCCCACCACCGAAAAGTCGTATTTTTCTCGGGTAAACAAGCTCGACACAAATTCCTTCGAGTTGGCCGCGGTCGCAAGATCTGAATCACGCAACCGTTTGTAAACTTCCACATAGGCGTCCTCGGGCGTCTTAGCATGATCTTTAGCTAAAGTCGCTTTGATATAGTTAATATCCACTCCCTTGTCGGCAAAAAGTTTTTCCATATCCTCGGCTTCTAGTTTTTTACCGGCTAAATCAGCAAGAATACGGATTAGCGAGCTAGCGGGAAATTTTCGTTTACGATCGATACGCACATACATCGCGCCATCGGCTTCGGTTTCAAATTCAATCCACACGCCACGAGCGGGAATTATTTTAGCGCCAAAATATTTGTTACCCCGAATATCATTATCGGTAAAAAATACCCCAAAAGACCGCGCCAGTTGAGGCACGATTACGCGTTCAATGCCATTTATAATAAATGTTCCATGGGCGGTCATTACCGGAAAATCAGCCAGAAAAATTTCCTGCTCTTTGTCCTGATTTAGGGTTTTATTATGAAGTTTTACCTTCACCCGCAGTGAAGCGTCGTAGGAAAGCTTGTTTTCCTTGGCATAGTGTTCATCGTACTTTGGCTCGTCGAGCTGAAAACTCGTGAAATCAAGCTGAAACTTTTTTTCCGAATAGTCCTTAATTGACGAAAATTCCTCAAACAATTCCTTCAACCCAGACTTGACCAGCCACTGATACGAGGTAGTCTGTAGCTCCATCAAATTCGGAATCTCGGCAAGCGGTTTTTTAAACCGCGAAAAATATTTTTGCTCCATCAGAAAATTATTAAAAGATAATTTGTAAATCACAAACACCAAATCACAAATTCCAAACAAATCCCAAGCACCAAATTCCAAATAAATCCATAAACATCATGTCCTATACCCTTGAGATTTTTGAGTTTGAGATTTGGAACTTGTTTGAGATTTGCCTGCCTGTCCGGTAGGCAGGGTGTTTGTGATTTGGGATTTTGAAAAACACTACCCCAAATTAATCACAAAAACGCAGAAAGCCCTCCGCCTATAAGCGTCGGGTTATCTGATAGTGGTTGTGCAAGACACGTACCGAAAACCATATTCGAGCCAATCGGAACTCACTCTTGCCGAATTGGAGGTAGTATAGCAGACCAACAAAAAGTGTCAAATTCTAAGATCAGGGAGCAAATTTGATAAAATATTACAAAAATTCAACGGCCTCGAAATTACACCCTCAATACCACCTTATCTATATAATTTAATCTAAAATTTTCCCTTACCTAATAATCTTACGGTCGTAAGATTATTAGGTAAGGGGTAAACTAAAAGTTTTTTTTAACCACATGTCATTCTCAATTGCTTCTACTGTAAGGTATAGAACTTCAGAACCTACACCGAGTTTGAACTTTAAAAGCATCACCACTTCCCGACACTCGTAAGGAAAAACCCAAACGCTGTTTTGCAGTCGAACAAAACCCAAACCATGCAACCAATTCCGTAAATCATCCCTCTTATTTCGTCGGTGTTCTTTAATATCAAAAATAATCACTCGATATTTCTTGTCCCATTTTTTAGGCTTAACAATAGAAAGTTGTCCCATTTCGTATCTAGTTAAAATCTCTTCTCCTTTTTTAGTTACAACAAAAAAATTATTACCTTGTTTATTTGTTTTTATCTTAAGAAGTCCCCGCTGAAGCGTGCGAGTAATAACAGTATCAACATACCATTTCCTATTCCTCTTTAGAGTGCCACCATCAAGTAATTTTAGTGCTTGCAGAGCGTTGGGAGCTAAAATAGCCACACTAATTACACCAGCCAGTTTAGCTGTCGATAGTATTATTTCCTGAATATTTAATTTAGCAATCATAAAATGTAAGCCAGGTTTGCTTTAGTATTTTACCACCATCTATTTGTTTTACCTAATCTTTCTACGACCGTAAATGTATTAGGTAAGGTAAGTAAAGGAAAAATGATTAGGCCTCTTCTTATAAATTTTATTTAAAATGAAGTTCGCTCCCCGCGCCAGCCGTCGATATTTTGGTGGTGACCGGAAAGCAGTACTTTTGGCACGCGGTGCTTTTTCTTTTTATACTCCAAAATTTCTGGTCGGGTATAGACTTCGCCCGAGGCAATGCGCCGTTCCTCCACCGACTCATCTTTACCCAAAACCCCCGGTAACTTGCGGGTAACAGTATCGAGCACCACCAGCGCTGGCAGTTCCCCACCGGTGAGCACATAGGGGCCCACCGAGATTTCTTCGGCTTTCAAAATCTTTTTTACCCGGCCATCGATGCCTTCATAGCGTCCAGAAATCATAATAAGTTCATCGTATTGTTTCGCCCACTTCGCCGCCAGTTCATTCGTAAACAGCCTCCCCCCCGGACTAAATATTATTGTCTTCGTTTTCTTCGTTTTTGATTTCGAATTTAGTGCTTGTTTCGAATTTCGGATTTTGTGCTTCGTGCTTATCCTCGCGACTGCTCGCAGTATTGGCTCCGCCTTCAACACCATCCCCGGCCCACCACCATATGGTCGTTCGTCGGCTTTGTGGTGCTTGTCTTTGGTAAAGTCACGCGGATTTAAAATTTTAACTTTGATTTTTTTGGTCCCGATGGCTCGACCAATAATCGAACTATTTAAATAGCTCGTGAGGGCCTCGGGTACGACGGAAATAATGTTGAAGGTCATAGTGTAAATTTAAGCACGAAGAGTTCACGATAAATCCGAAGCACGAAATCCGAAACAAATGGACTCAAAATCATAAATCAAAAATTCTAAATGTTTTAAATTTTCCCCATTTATAATTTAGATATTGTTTCGGATTTCGTGCTTCGGATTTCGGATTTTCGGCTAAACTATCTAGCCGATACTGTTCCTCCCAAAAACACCCTCTCTAGCAGATCTCCCTGTGTAAGGTCACTGGGCTTCCCCTCCGCCGCCACCTCACCACGAGACAAAATATAGGCCCGGCTGGCAATACTTAGTAGAGATTTTAGATTGTGTTCCACCACCACAATGGCCATTTGCCGTCGATTATTTATTTCTTTAATCTTGGCAAAAACTTCTTTCACAATCTTGGGCGAGAGACCCAAAGACGGCTCGTCGAGGAGAAGCACCTTTGGGTCGGTCATCAAACCACGAGCGATTGCAAGCATCTGCTGCTGCCCACCGGACAAAGTACCGGACTTGGCTGAAAGTTTAGCTCGTAGAGCCGGAAAAATATCAATCACTTCTTCAATCCGCGACTTTACGATGTTCTTTTCTTTTACTCGATAGGCACCGATTTCGAGATTTTCATAGACGGACAAGTGATGGAACACCCGTCGCCCCTGTGGTACAAAGGCCAGACCCCGCCCCACCATTTCATACGGCACCGGCTTTACTTCTTCCCCATGCCACCGTACCCGGCCAGCGGCGAGTGGTGCGAGGCCAAACATCGCCTTGAGCACAGTCGACTTCCCAGCGCCATTGGGCCCCAGGAGAGCCACAATCTCGTTTTCATCAACATAAATATCTACCCCCGCTAGAGCCTTTACTCCGCCGTAGGTGACATGAGTCTTTTCGAGTTGTAGTAGTTTTTCGGCAACTGTCATTATTTAACTTCAGTATAACCTTCGTCTGGGTTGACTGTATAGAGTTTGGCTTCGGCTTTATTGACCGTCGTGTTGTCTCCCGCTGTAAAATCAAGCTGTCCATCGGCGCTATTATACTTCACCTTCATAATGCCCTCGAGTAAATTGTCCGGGTTATTTTCTAGACCTTTAGCGATTGAACGCAAGGCTTCGTAGTGGTTCTGGGCTTCGAGAATTGGGTACACGCCATACTTATCTTCGAATTTACGAGCAAACTCTTCATTTGGCCGCCAGTCCATGAACCAAACATTTTTCACATATTCGCGGGGCATACCTTGTGCTTCAATACCATCAACAACGATAGTGGTAGCAAGCACCTTCTGCCGAAGACCAAGGTCGGTGTAGGCTTTAAATAAAGCTACTGGAGATGAAGATGTCACCAGTAGAGCATCAGCATCCGTTGCCTTTATTTTCAATAGTTCGGTACGATAAGTCGAAATGAAATCTGCTGTACATTCCTCCGAAAGAATCTTAATCCCTTTTTCAGTGGCTACTTGTCTGAATAATTGGCTATGGGCTTTACCCCAAGCGTCATTCCAGCAAAGGATAGAG
Organism: uncultured Candidatus Saccharibacteria bacterium; assembly: GCA_964355855.1. Taxonomy (GTDB): domain Bacteria; phylum Patescibacteriota; class Minisyncoccia; order Phycocordibacterales; family XYD1-FULL-46-19; genus XYD1-FULL-44-32. The sequence goes on from CAYHFD010000003.1 coordinate 46,320, forward strand.
GCTGTCTTGATATCGGGATTGATATTAAAAAACTTCTCGACTGCTGGGCGCTGACCTTCGACCGTGTGACCAACAGTAAAAAAATAAGGACTTGCCCCCTCCACGGCACGATTCATCACTGTTGGCGAAATAAGGACAATTTTGTTTTGATCAGCCAGCGGAATGAGGGGGTTAGTGATGAAAGACCAGACATCACCAATCACCACTTGGACTTTATCTATCGTCACTAATTTCTGAAAAGCGCTGACTGATTTAGCTGGGTTGGTCTCACTGTCTTCAAACACCAGCTCGAGTGGTCGACCCTTGATTCCCCCGTCCTCATTTATTTCCTCCGCCGCCATTTCCAAAGCTTTTTTACCGTAGTCAGTCCAAGCACTAGCCGAACCAGTCAGGCCATAGACCACGCCAATCTTGATCGGTTCACCGGTAGCAGGAACAGTCTTATTAGTCTGAAAATACCAGGCAAGGCCCAGGATAATAACAATAATTGCTACTCCGCCCCAGATTTTTTTATTTTTATCCATAACTTATTATTTAATACCTGTTAGCACGCCGTTCTTAATCACTTGCACTTTCACTGGGGTGTTGGCGCTAGCGTGGTCGGTAGTAAAACTAATTTTACCATTGATAGTTTTAAATTCAGTGGTCTCAAGATAAGTAGCCACCTGGTCGGTACTTTCGGCTTTAGCAATCGCTTCCGCTAAAACATAGACCGTATCATAGACCTTGTCGGCCGATTTAGCGGGACCGATACCATATTTCTTAGTGAAAACTTTTTCAAAGTCAGCACTGCTGGTCTCCCAGTTTAGGACCACCACTCCCTCCAGCAAAGTCTTGTCAACATCAGCATTCTGCAAAGCGTCTAAAATGAGTACGTGGGTAATAATCGTCGGCGTGTAACCCAGTTCCTTCGAGCGCTGGAGAAAGTTCAAGGTGTCAATATCAAGCGCATCAATAAAAACAGTGTCGACACCAGCTGTTTTCAGCTTCAACACCGTGGTGCGAAAATCATTACCGCCCAAAGTGTTGTAACTTTCGTCGAGCACAGCTGGCTTCCCTAGACCCACCATCACGGTGTTCAAGGTCTTGGCAATCTCGGCGCCGAACCCCGAGTTGTAGTGGACCACCGCCACTTTTTCCGCTTTGCTGTCTTTCAAGTAGCCCTCAAGGGTGGCCACAACTTTACTAAAGTCGGAAAGCATAACAAAGCTGTAGTCATTGAGGTCAAAACTGCCCGCAATACGAAAGTTGGTCGGTGAAATAAGGGCAATCTTTTTTGACAGGGCTAAAGGCATAAGCGGTTGGGTCGTAAAATCCCACAAACTGCCAATTACCCCTTCCACCTTGTCGACATCAACCAGTTTATTGAAAGCAGTCACGGCCTTGGTTGGGTCGGTCACATCGTCTTCAATAGTTATTTCTACTGGTCGGCCATCGATACCGCCATTATTATTTATTTCCTCTTCCGCTAGCACAAGCGCCTTTTGGGCGTATTCGCCAGTACCAGCCGCCACGCCTGTCATAGAAATGACCGCCCCAATCTTTATCGGTTCCCCTGTCGCCGGTGTCACTGCTTTATCTTTTTGGGCGTACCAAATCCCACCCAAGATGATAACGATGATTAGGACGACAATGGTGATGATTTTATTATTCATATTTTACAAATTGATTATCTTTTATTGTTTTTAAAATAAGCGGCAAAGCAAATTCATTACCTTCAATAGACCCGTACACACCAAGGGCTCCTTCAAAATCCTGAACCGAGGTAAGATATTTCATTATTGCTTCCGTCGAAGACCGTTCTCTTTCTGAAGCCTGGCTTAACATTAGAATGGCATCATACATATGAGCCGACCCTGGTCCGGGCGCCTTTTTATACACTTCCGTATATTTATTAGCAAACCATAGCTCTGGGTCAGCGGCTTGAGTATAGACCACGCCATCGAGAGCCCCTTGGGCAGAAGTTAGAGTTTCTTCACCCTCAATAAAATTGAAACCGACAAAGTCTCCTGTGTATCCCAAAGTCTTGGCCTGACGAGCAAATTCGCCGGCCCTACCCGGCAAGAGGCCAACAACTATCACTTGGGGCTTCTGGGCTAAAATCTTGGCAATAGATGTCCTAAAATCTTTAGTGTCGGGAGCGACTTGTTCCGTGGCTACTTCCTTAGCAGAAAAGCCCGCTGTCAATTTTAGACTATTGTAAGCCGCTTGAATGCCGTCGTGGACAGCAACAACTGAAGCAATTTTCTCGTATTCTTTATCATTTAAAAATTCCCCGATTTTCTTTCCTTCTTCCGCCGTTGAGATTTCTAAACGAACAACATTTTCTCTATCTTTTTGAACTGGCGCCGAGGCAATAGCGATGAGCGGAATATCAAGCTCATCCGCGAGTGGTGCCAAAGCCGAACACGGGCTTGATGTAAAGCAAACGACCAGATTTATCTTGTCGACAGAAACTAATTTATTAAACGCCGACACTGACTTTATTGGATCAAAAGCATCATCTTCGATCAGAAGTTTAATATCCTTTTTCTCTTTTTCTGACAGACCATCGTAGGCAAGCATGGCACCATTTTTAGCATTTTCTCCGAGAGAAGCCACTTCGCCAGACAAAGGTAAAATGAGACCTACTTTATAAACATTACCGGTCTCTTTGTCTCCGTTTGCATACCAAATCCCGCCCAAGATGATGACGATGACTAAAACGACGATGGTGATGATTTTGTTGTTCATATTTGTTTATTATTTAAAATTTTTATTTTTCGTGCTTGTTTCGAATTTCGGGTTTCGTGCTTCGTGCTTATTCCCCTAGATATGCTTCCACCACTTCTCGCTTTGAAAGCACTTCATATGGTTTGCCAGCCGCAAGCAGTTCCCCAGCATCAAGCACCACCACCGTATCGGACAACTCACGAATGAGGTCCATATTATGCTCAATCAATACTACTGTTTTCCCAGCCATTTTCAACTCCCTTAGCACCCCCGAGACAATCTTGACCATCTCGGTAAAAAGACCAGCAAAAGGCTCGTCAAAGAAGTAAATGTCGGCTGGCATTGCCAGCGCCCGAGCGACTTCCAATAATTTTCGTTGGCCGTAGGACAGATTGACCGCGAGCGCGTCGCGCTTGTCCCACAGCCCAATCTGTCGTAGCAAGCGCTCGGCCTCGTCGAGGTGAAATTTTTTATGCCGCTCGAAAAAAGCCGAGAAAATATTCCGCTCGGTGAGAACCACCAACAGGTTGTCGAGCACTGTCATCTGCTCGAACAGCCGCACATCCTGAAAAGTCCGAGTGATACCGTACTCGGCCACATCGTAGGCCTGAAGCCGGTCGAGCTTCAGCTTGTCGCCAATATAGACCGCCCCGTCATCAAAGGGCATCACGCCGGTAAGAAGGTTCACCAAGGTCGACTTGCCCGAGCCATTGGGACCGATAATACCGGTGATTTGCCCCGGCGCGAAATCAAGTGACAGATTATGCACCGCCTTCACCCCGTCAAAATGTTTTTTTAGATTTTTAGTGGAAAGCATTTATTTTTCCAGCTTAACAAATTGAGTGTTTTTTACGACTTGAACATTGAAGTTGGTAACAGTATCGCCATCAAGATCGAACGTAATGTCGCCCGAAACTCCCTTGTAATTTTGCACCTTGGAAATATTGTCCTTGAGGCATTCACCGTCTGTGTCTACACCGCATTCCTGCTGGGCTGTGGCAATAATGTTTAACGCGTCAAAAGCTCTGGCACTATAAAGCTGCTGTGGCCCAGGGTTTTTCTTGTATTTTTCCAAATAACTAGACACGAAGCTTTTTACCTGACGATTAGCTCGGTTAGAAAAGTCTGGGGTAGAGGTAATAACAATCAATCCTTCGGCCGCGTTACCACTGGTGTTAAAGAACGAATCACCGCCAATGATCGCGCCTGCGGCTACAAATTTTTTAACCATACCCATTTCTTTACTCTGTTTTAAAATCAGCGCTCCCTCTTTGGGATATGACACCAGATAAACAAGTTCGGTCGAATCTTCCTGAAGTTTGGTTAGTTGGGTTCGAAAATCTGAGCCATTTGACGCGAACAAATCTACTGTCGAGACAGTACCACCCAACTTTTGAAATTCTTCTTTAAAAAGATTAGCGACGCTTTCGCCATAATCGTTATTAATCCTAAGAATAGCTATCTGGGATTGTTTAAGTTCGTTAAAAACAAAATTGGCAGTGTATTTAGCTTCGTCGGCCGAGGTCGGAAAATTACGAAACGTAAAATCATTTGGGGTACTGTAACTCGCCGCGGCTGTGGCCACACCGAATTGAACCACCTTGTCCTGATTAACAATCGGGGTCAAAGCTACACCGACACCCGAACCCCAAGTTATAACAGATTGAATATTATATTTTTCCCTTAGACTTCGATAAGAAGAAATAGCTTTATTTGTATCACCTTGACTATCCTCGTAAACAACTTCGACTTTTATTTTATGTTTTTTATTAATTTCAGTCTGCGCCAGCTCTAGTCCTTGTCTCACCCATTCCCCTTGCTCTGCATTATTGCCACTCAAAGGTAAAATAGCGCCAATTTTAAAAGATTCACTAAGACTGGGCTCTTTTTTGCTATCCCGAAACCACCAAATACCGCCGAAAATAACGATGATTCCGACAAGGCCGATAAGAGTTTGCTTGGACATAGGCAAAATGACTTAAATTATATAAATCCTAAAACCGCAAAAAAACCGCGGTTCGGACGGCGCCAAGCCAAGCTTGGTGCTTAATCTTAAGTATGTCATTTTTGCCCGCTTTGGCAATGGTCGCTTTTTAGTCCACTGGAACGTATTTTCCAGCTCTGACGGTCTTCATTATGAAAGTATTTTCTGGTGTCTCCACAAAACCCTGCCCATCAAAAACTATTTTGGGTAAACCAGTACCGCTAATTTTGACCTTTAAAATTGCTTTCTGTAATTTTTCTCCTCCCTGACCACTGGTCTCTTTGAGAGCCACCGCAATCACCCGCCCCGCGTCATAGGCGGTCGCCGCCGAGGGGAATTCCGGACGGTGGCCAAAACGCTTGGCATATCGCTGCGCAAATGCTTCATATTTTTCAGTCTCGCGCGGTGTCGAAAAATAAATATTTTCCATATCACGCGGACAGTTGCGAAGAGCAATATTATTACCAGCCGCTTCGGTCGAAAGCAGGGGTATATTTATACCCATTTCACGCATTTGTTTTAAAACTGTACATTGGTTATAATCACCCACCACCATAAATAAGGCGTCCGGGTTTTTAGTTTTAATTTTAGTAAGTGGCGTACGAAAATCTGTCAGTAACGGATTACCAAGATCAACATCTTTAACTATTTCAACTCCATATTTGGCGGCCTCGTTAGTAAAATAAGTGGCGGTAAACTGCCAAAAACCGGCCCCGAGCGGGCGCATAATCGCTATTTTCTTATAACCCTTGGCCTGGGCATAACCCAAAAGTTCTTCAATCCCAACCCGGTTGTCATACCAAGTCGAGAAAAAGTAATCAAAGTTAGTTTTTGATTCTAGGTCGTTGGTATTATCAGCCCCAATCATTGGCACTTTGGCTTTCTCGGTAACCGGTAAAATAGCAAAAGCTGGTTCGTCCCATTGTGGACCGACAATGGCCACCACCTTGTCCACACTAACCAATTTTTGAGCCACCGCTGGGGCCACCTTTAGTTTGTCGATTGAAACATCCTCTTTAATTAAAACCAGTGGTCGCCCCGCTATACCACCCAAAGCATTTATTTCCTCAATCGCTAATTGAGCGCCATTGGACTCTTCTACCCCTACCGCCACCCCTATTCCCGTAAGAGCCGAGATGCTACCAATTTTGATTGGTTCATTTTCAGCTGGTGGATTTTTGTTGGTCTGAAAAAGACCAAAGGTTATCACCCCCACCACCACAACAACAATGATTATTAAGTTTTTTGGGCTATTCATAAGTAATACTGATTAATTTTGACTGGATTTGCCTAAATCTATAACTTAATATATAATGTCGTCAAACTCTCCTGTATGGGAGAGCAATATATGGAAGAATTAAATAATCTTAAAAACTTTGGCCTGGCCGACAATGATATCTTTGTCTATCGAGCTTTACTGACCCTCGGCCCCTCGAAAACTGGTCCGATTATTCGTCGCTCCGGCGTGGGTAGCTCGCGCACCTACGAGTCGCTCGCTCGCCTTTCGGCCAAGGGCCTAGTTTCCTACGAAGTCAGTAATAACGTCCGTTTCTACCGGGCCGAGCCACCCACCGAGCTGTTAAAAGAATCGGTCCAAAACCTAGCCGAATTGAGTAAACTAGAAAAAGCGGTCAAGCAAACAGTTATCGAAAAAGTATCACGAAATTTTATCAATACCTACACTGGCAAGAAGGCTTTCCGGATGGCTTTTTTGCAAAATGTCGAGTCTTTGCGCCGGGGTGAAACTATTTCCGTCATCGCCTATGGCAAGCAGGCCGGTCGCTCGCGTGAACTACGCAGTTTTTTAAAAAGTCTTGATGGCTTAATGGCCAGCAAAAAATGCAAAATGAGAATGATTTTGGAAAAAGGAATGCGGTCTATTTTAGAAAGTGACCGTCACTACAAGGCCTATATTACCCGCTACCTGCCCCAAGGCTATTTCGGACCGATGGCGGTAAACATTTCCGGCGAACAGGTTATGTTGTCGACCTGGGGCGAAGAACCAATCGCCATTGTGATAAAAAATCCGGTCATCGTCAAAAGCTACGCCAACAACTTCGAATTTTTGTGGGAAATAGCAAAACCGTAATATCAAAAAATATTACGATTAAATAAAGTATTTTTTAAGACAGACTGGTTTGCCCTGCGCCAGGGCCTTATCGATTGTATCTTGAACTCCCCCGCTATCGTTCACTTGAAAGCCTACAATAGCATCAGAAACATTTACCACTTCGGTATTTCGTTCGTAATACGTTTTTGGATCGACCGCCGCATTATGCGGATTTTCAGTGAGAGCTTCGGGATTAATATTTTTTAAATTCACTAATTGTGAGATAAGTACTTCGGCCTGCTCGGGAGTAATAACCCCTTCTCCAGCACGTTTGCGGTAATGAGACGAATACAAGTCTAAGACAACCGGGATAAATATTTTTATCTTATCGCCGTTTGGATTTAGTTTAATGGCTTCATCGGTGGCGAAATAGTCGACATTTAAGGCGCCACCGGAAACTATTCCGTCTCCTCTTTCCATTATTTGTTTTACGGCTGATCTGACAGATTCCTCGACTTCTTTACTGGTATCGCGCCAACTACCGGATATGCCAAACCACAAAGTACCCTTTTCCTTTTTAAGATCAGCTAAGATACCGAACAAAGAGGCGAGATCTTCTACAATAAATTTCTTTTCTTGTTCTGGTGTTTTTTCCATAGGAAAACTCATAATTTATACTCCCCCACCAAACCCTGCGGGCGATACAACATCAGTATTACTAAAAGCAAACCATACACCACCTGGCGCATTTGAGCGGCGATGTCAGAGGGAAAACCGACAAAACGCAAAGCCTCGGGCAAAAGAATCAGGAAGAAGGCGCCCAGCACCGCGCCTTTGTTGTTGGCGAGGCCCCCGAGAATAATAATCGACAAAATAAAGATTGACTCTGGCAAGCCAAAGGTCGAGGGGTCAATAAAAGTAATATAGACCGCAAAAAGGACGCCAGCCACCGCCGCCATCATCGCCCCCAAGGTGAAAATGACCAATTTGTAGTAAGCGGTACGATAACCAAAAACTTGAATAGCCTCCTCGTCTTCCCGAATTGCTTTCAGCACCCGACCAAATGATGAGGAGGTAATAAATTGAGCGCATAAATAAGTAAGCAAAGCCAAAACAGCCACTAGACCAAGGAAGGTAGTGTTGTCTGAAAACGACAAGCCAAATATTTCCGGCCGGGGAATACCCGGGATACCCAAAGGGCCACGGGTCACGCTTTGCCAGTTTAAGAAAATACTAAAAACAATAATATTAAAACCAAAAGAACCGAGCGCATAATAGTCGCCACCAAAACGCGACAACACTAGGCCGATGAGAAAACTAACCACCCCGGTCACCAATACAGCGATGACCAGAGCGGGCAGGAAGGAAAAGCCATAAGTAGTAAGTAGTATCGCCGCCGTGTAAGCACCAACGCCATAAAAAGCCGCATGAGTGACAGAGAGTAAGCCACTGTAACCAACGACCAAGTTGAGTGACACACCAAGTATGGCGTAGATACCGACTAAAATTGCTAGATGAATGAAATATTCCATCTTTTATTTTTTAAAAATTCCCTGGGGTCTAAACAGTAAAAAAATAATCAGCAAGGCGAACGCGATGGCATCTTTCCACTCCCCCGAGATTTTCCAAATACCAAAATTTTCAACAAAACCCAGCAGAAACGCGCCCAACACTCCCCCGTAAACATTGCCAATACCGCCAACAATGGCGGCAATCACACCCTTCAACAGAAGTGACAAACCCATCGTCGGTTCGATACCGGTATCCAACCCCACCAAAATACCAGCGAGGCCGGCAATGGCCGAACCAATAAAGAAAACGGCCATTACTATCTTGTCGGTATTAATACCAACGATTTTAGCCACTTCTTCATCGTCGGCTACCGCTTTCATGGCTTTGCCAAATTTGGTGTACTTTAAAAAAAGCGCGAGCAAAACCATAATAGTGAGGCCGGTGGCCAAAATACTAGCCTGGACATAGGTAATAACCGCCGTTGAAGTAAAGCCGGGCACGGCAATTTCTAACACCCGACTAGCGCCACCACCGCGGGTGAGAGTTTGAAACTGGCTAGTAAAAATCATGGCAATAATCGCCTGCAAGGCCGTAAAAAAACCAAGCGAAGCTACTAACATCACCATGGAAGAAGATCGACGTTTACGCAGAGGAAAATAAATAAGCCGTTCGGCCACTACGCCAATCACCCCGGCGATTATTACCCCAATCACGATACTTGGTAAAAGCGGTAAACCCAAGGTTTTAGCCAACCAAAACACACTGTACCCGCCAACAACCGTGAGCGCGCCGTAGCCCAAGTCAAAAAACTTGACCGTGCCATAAATCAGATTAAAACCCAGAGCAACCATCGTATAGATTGCTCCGGCAATAATTGAGTTGGCAACTAGTTGGGGAAGGATGTCCACAGAGGGCGAAATTAAGAATTATGATTTAGGAAGAAAGACAAGAAAATCTTTTGGCACAACATTTTTTAATGGTAACAAACGCCGAATACCTAAGCAACAACTCCCGCGCGAGCTACGCTCGCGCGGGAGTTGTGTAAAAAACTATTTCTAGCTTTATTCGACAGGCACAGTGACTCCGTTTTTAACCACATTCAACACATGTCCACCGTCACGATCGCCATTAGACTTTATCGTAGTAAGACCAGATGCCCCTTCCCAATTTTTTACACCGCGAAGCCATTTGGCCACCTTTTCGCCGCTATAACCCACCTCTTCCACTGCGTCACGAATGAGGTACAACGCGTCATATTCGGTCTGAGCATAACTTGGAAATGGCAACTCGCCCCCGAATTTGGCGGTGTAGTTACTTTTCAGGGATTCAAATTTAGTATTGCCTGGGTTAATACCATACTGAGCCGAGAGAGCACCCTCTGTCAGAGTAGGAGCACTAGCCACAGTAGCAGGATCAGAAGCAACATCAGAGAAAATTATTTGGGGCTTCCAGTTTAGTTCAATCAACTGTTTTAATATCCGCTGTGCCGCCGCCGGAGTTTGGACATCAAGAAAAAGAGCATCCGGATTTTCTGCTTTCAACTTATTCAACTGGGATCGAAAATCGGAAGTTTCACTGACATACGTCTCATTCACAACCGCACCGCCACCATTCTCAAATTCTCCAGAAAAAGAGTTAAAAATACCGATTGCATAATCCGTCTGCTCCTGCATAAATGCCACTTTCTTCATATCACGCTCGAGGGCAGCCTTAGCAAGAACAATGCCTTGAGTATTGTCGCTTGGATAATTGCGAACAAAAAACTTGCTGGCGTCAGTCAAGTCGGGACTGCTGGATCCGGGTGAAAAAACAATTACCTTGGATTGTTCAGCCACTGGTATTACCGCTAGGGACTCGCTACTACAGATACCACCAATAATAATCTGCACCTTGTCGACATTGACCAGCTTTTGTGCGGCCGAGGCGGCGCTAGCACCGCTACATTTTCCATCCTCGACTATCAATTCGACATCATGACCATCAATACCACCGGCGACATTTATTTCATCGGCCGCTAGCCTCAAGATGTTTACATATGGTTCGCCATATACTGCCCCATCACCAGTCATTGGACTAATCACCCCAATTTTGATTGGTTCACCTTCTGCCAGATCAGTTCCAGCACTTTTGTTGCTCCAGCCATACCAAGCAATAGCCCCAATTATGACGATGACCACGACTGCGATAATTGTATTTTTGAGCATATTAATTTTATTGTTCTAATTATTTTATGACTTCAGCCTTACCATTTTTTACCACTTTAACTACATAATTTGCCCCAACAACATCTCCGTTATCATCAAATCTGACCTCGTCGGTAAGGACGCCGTTTTTGTATATGGTCTTGTACAGCTCATCTTTTATGGCAGTTGCATTTGTTCCAACCTTATTCATAACTTGAGACAAAATGTAAACCCCATCATAAGCAGTCGGGCTGCACAGTCCAACTTCATCACTTCCGGTCTTCTCTTTCATTTTAGATTGGTAGACCAAAGTATTTTGGGCTTGAGGCTTGATAAACATTATGCCCTCGGCCGCAGTCCCAGCTTCCGCCCAGATCTTAGGATCATCCCAAGCATCGGCTCCTAAAATTGGCAAATTCAATTTAAGTTCCTCGACTTGTTTCAAGCCAGGAATAGAAGCTTCCGAGTAACCAATAAAATAAAGTAATTCTGGATTGGAGGATTTTATTTTTGAGATTTGAGATCTGAGGTCGCGAGCATTTTGATCATAACCTTCAGCTAGGGTAATCGTGCCGCCAAGCTCTTCAAATTTTTGAACGAACTCTTCTTTAATACCAACCCCCCAGTCAGCCTTGACAAAGAGAACCCCAACTTTTTTCTTATTCAGAGTGTTATATACATATTTAGACGCAAAATCTGCCTGATAGATATCGGACGGTACATTGCGAAAAGTGTAATCACCAGCGGTCGTCAAAGTCGGAGCCGACGAACAATAAGAAAACACCACGGTCTTGGTTTGCTCGGCTAAGCCCGAAAATGCCAGTGTCTCGCCAGAACATGCCCCACCCAAAATGACCGGTACCTTGTCGATACTGATCAGCTTATTAGCCGCACTGGAGGCATCTTTACCGTTACATTTCCCATCTTCATAAATAAGTTCAAGCGGTCGACCGTCTATTCCCCCGGCTTCGTTAACTTCAGCAACAGCAAGTTCAGTGGCGACTTTAGCATTCTGACCAATACTGGCACCATCACCAGTCAAAGGTCCAATCCAACCGATTTTAATCGGCTCCCCTGATGCCGGAACACGCGCGCTATTTTTATTACTCCAACCATACCAACCTAAGGCAACAATGATAATAACCACCACGACTGCGATAATTGTATTTTTCATTTAATTTCTGAATATAAATTAATAATCTGTTTTTAAACTATAGCTAAGGGTAGGGGTAAAGTCAAAACCACCCCGGGCGCGCGGAGCGCGCCCGGACTTTTCCTCCCCAACGAAAAACAAGGCCTGTTTTAGGGGGTCGTGAGCGCGACGGCGTGAACGTTTCAGAATTTTCCAAGCTTCGGAAAATTCGTACCCTAAAATAGGTCTTGTTTGTAGTACCCTACATCTTCAAATCCTCCATCGCTTGGTCCACCGAAGCGGCCGCACTTTGGGTCTGGGCCCGCAAGCCACCCTCTGGCTCGTTTATTTTAAGATTTACCCGCGCATTGTTTTTCATTCCCACCACGCGCAACAAAGTCCGAATTGCCTTAGCAGTATTGCCCTGCCGACCAATAATCTTGCCCATATCTTCGGAATGTACATCCAGAGTAATCAGCACGCCCATCTCGTCTACTTTGCGATCAACCTTTACAGCCTCCGGATGATCGACTAATGCTTTGACCACCATTTCCAGAAAATCTTTGTCTGAATAATTTTCAGCCATTGTAGTATTATGCTAAAAAGCTTGTTAATGAAAAGGAAAACTTTTCCCCTTTCTTTATTTTAATTCTAGGGAAAAGAAGACTAAAAGTCAAAGTCTCTATTTTATACCGATTTTTCTTTTCACCAGAAGCATATTGTCCTCCAGTTTCTCAATCCGCCGCTCGTGGTTAGGCAAGAAGTGGTCGTCAATATGATCTAATCGTTTGTTAACTTCCACAAATCCTTTCTCCATTTCACCACGAAGATCGGTAAAACCATTTTCCATTTTGCTATGAATTTCAGTGAAGCCATTCTGAACCATAGCCGCCAAATCACTAGTCGTTATATTTTTTGTTTTTTTACCAGTTTTTTTCATCATCTGCCAATTATATATCCGTAACCAAAACGAGTAAACTCCCGGCGGGCCGTAGGCCCGCCGGGAGTTGTTTTTTAATCTTATTTTTCGGCTTCTACCGTCGGTGCCTCTTCGGGAGCCATCTCGGCCACTGGTTCAATTGCCGCTTCGAGGACCACAACTTCCGGAACAGTTTCTTCGGTCGGCGCTGCCAGCACGGGAACAGACTCCTCTTCAGCTTTGGCTTCGGCAGTTTCTTCGGCTAACGCTTCGCTCTTTGGTTCGACGGCATCTTCAGCCGGCTTTATTTCTGTTTCTTCCACTTTAGCGGCCGCCACCGGTTCAGTAGCGACGGCCTTGGCCTCGACCGGCTTTACCTTTGGTAAATTATTCACTTTTTTACCTTTAATTATCCCAAAACGAATCAGCATATTATTTACTGTGTCAGAAGTTAAAGCCCCCATACCAATCCAGTGTTTAATCCGATCACCGTTTAGCAAAGGCTTACCCTGACGAGCGTCATACGAACCAAGCACTTCTAAAAACTTTCCACTCTGGGGACCATTTTGCGACTCGGTAACAACCACTCGAAAAGAGGGGTCATTTTTGCGTCCAACTCGCTGTAGTCGTAGTTTTAACATACCGCAACACAATAGCAAACATGGCCGCTATAGTCAAACACCCACTTGGTACATTCAACCTTGAAGTGCAACACTCGCATTAAAAACTTCTAATGGTGTT
>CAYHFD010000004.1:0-40787 GCA_964355855.1 uncultured Candidatus Saccharibacteria bacterium
TATAACACCCCAACTTGTATTATATCATATCTATATATAAAGTCAAGTACAAGAAAAGCCTTATATAGCTTAAAATAGAGGCTTACTTGTCCTGTTAGAGACCGCGGACATAGGTGGTTGATGGGTGGGTAATATTTAAAACTTTTTACTAAAAATTTAATTACGGCAGTGGTGTGGGCTATTGGTCCGCTACCTGTCTCTAATGGGATGAATACTACTAATAAACAAGCAGTCCTAATTGTTTTAGATGGCTGGGGCTATTGCGAGGATGTGGAACACAATGCGGTGGCGGTGGCAAAGACTCCGGTGTTTGATAAATTGTGGGCGGAATACCCGCCCCTTTTAGAGGCCTCGGGGCTCGCGGTGGGGCTACCGGCAGGGCAGATGGGCAACTCGGAGATTGGGCACACCACTATTGGCGCGGGCAAGATTATTGATACCGACTTGGTGCGGATTGAAAAAGCGATCAGAAATGGCGAGTTGCCGATAAATATCGCGCTGTGCTCGGTGTTTGAACACGTGCGGAAAAATAATTCCACGCTCCACCTAATGGGTCTGCTTTCGGACGGTGGCGTGCACAGTCACGAAGACCATTTGCATGCGGTGTTAAAAACCGCCAAAGAGGCAGGCGTAAAGAAAATTGCCTTGCATATTTTTACCGATGGTCGCGACACGGCCCCGCAAAGCGCTGGTGGCTATTTGAAAAAACTGGAAAATGTTTTGGAAGAAATTGGTATTGGTCAGATTGCGACCGTTTCTGGTCGCTTTTACGCCATGGACCGTGATAATAATTGGGACCGGATGGTGAGGGCCGAGCGAGCGATGTTTGATTGTGTCGGTAAAACTTGCCAGCTTAAAAAACCATCGGAGCTCGTCGCTGAACTGCATGCCGAGGGACTGCTGGACGAACATTTAGAGCCGATTGTTTTTCTAGACGAAAGTGGTCAGGGTTACAAGGTGGAAAACGGAGATGGTATTTTTCTGTTTAATTTCCGCTCGGACCGAATGAAGATGCTGATGAAGTGCCTTTTGGAGAAAAAAGAAGCGCTGAATTTGAAAATTACCACCATGACTGAATATGACAATAGTTTTGCTTGTGCGGTAGTCTTTCCGCCGATACCAATAGAAACGACGCTCGCGGCGGAAGTGGCGAAGGCTGGTCTCACCCAAGCCCATATTGCGGAGACGGAAAAATTCCCCCACGCCACTTACTTTTTAAATGGCGGCCGGAAGGAACCACACGCGGGCGAGGCACACATTTTACTTGATAGTCGCAAAGATGTGCCGACGCACGACTTGGCCCCGAAAATGCGCGCCGCCAGTATTGCCGACAAGGCGGTTGAGGAAATAGAGAAGGGAACCAACTTTATTTTTATTAACTTCGCGAACCCTGATATGGTGGGGCATACCGCCAATGTGCCGGCCATTGTGGAAGCGCTAGAGGAAGTAGACACTCAACTCGGGCGGGTCTATGAAGCAACCGAGCGTATCGGCGCTGTATTATTTATAACCGCCGATCATGGCAATGCCGAGGTAAATGTGGACCAAAAAACAAGGGAAAAGCATACTGCTCATACGACAAATCCGGTACCAGCGATTGTGACTGATAAAAACTTAAAAATAAAAGAAGGGACACTGGCTGATATTGCGCCGACAATATTAACCTTACTCGACCTTCCTCAACCCGCTAGTATGACTGGGCAGAAACTAATTTAGTTGTGGTGATAATTTTACTAGGCTACAATTTGATTTAAATGTTCGACCGACCTTATACACAAGGGTTTTCCATCATACTGGCCATTTCTATTTTGGCCTTAGTTTTGGTTATTGGAGCGACATTTTTTAACTATCAAAAAAATACGGATATTGCTTATGACCTTGATATATTAAATGGCCAGTTGCAGATAAATAATAATTTAATAAATACCACTAAAAAAAATATACCAATAGTTGCCAGTTCCACCGCGTCAACGACAGAGGATTTGGTTAATAAGGTCACTGGTCGCTACGAGGAATATAACCCCGACCGATTTCCCTTTGAATTTGGAATAAAACCGATTATGTTCTTTTTTGCCGGTTGGGATGAAAAATCACGAGAACTTGATATTAATATCACCACCAATAGTGACCAAATACCATTGGGCGTTGTTATCCTTAAAACTGATTATGACCGTCGGGTGTCATTAAAGAGTAAATACAAAGTAATCGAGCCTAATACTTTTGTTCAGACCGATCGGAGTGGAAAAATAATTAACAGTTGGTCGGGGTCTATAACCCTAGAAGAGATTGTCAAAGAAATAAAATAGCTGACTAGGAGCGATTATTGTTTCCTATTTGGCAAGTATTTAAGCTAAAAGCTCTTTAATATTTCCAGCTAGTCCAGTGACATCGCCCTCGGTACCAGTAGTGTCTCCGGTTATATTTGACACATTGCCCAAAATATTAGTGACATTGCCTGAAATTTTA
Organism: uncultured Candidatus Saccharibacteria bacterium; assembly: GCA_964355855.1. Lineage (GTDB taxonomy): Bacteria > Patescibacteriota > Minisyncoccia > Phycocordibacterales > XYD1-FULL-46-19 > XYD1-FULL-44-32. The sequence goes on from CAYHFD010000004.1 coordinate 2,467, forward strand.
CTGATATTGCCAATTAGGTGGGTCACATTGCCCGAAATGTTAGTCACATTGCCTATAATATTAGACACATCACCAACCAAGTCCGACACAGTACCACTAATGTTGGTGGTATTACCCCTGATATTAGATACATCACCCTGAAGGCCAGTAACTTTGCCAACTAAGCCTGATATATCACCAGAAATTTTAGACACATCGCCAAATACATTGGAAACATCGCCACGGATATTGGAAATATCACCCATAATATTAGACACATCGCCAATAACACCAGAAATATCACCCCGAATTTTAGAGGGGTCACCAATTATACGATGAAGGTCAATATCACCAGAAATATTAGACACATCGCCACGCAAATCAATAAAATCTCCCCAGATGGCGTAATGTATACCCCGAACATTTTTAGTGTTGCGATTAGGACGATGATTTATTTCTTCAAGACTCATAATTTAGGGGAGCTATAAAATAATAATTAAATTATAGCGCAATCAATTTATCTGAACCACCAAAAAATCCCCCGCAGGGGATTTAGAGGAGTAGTCAAGCAGTGACTATTCGGCTGGTGTTTCAGGGGCCTCTTTGCTATCCATCGCTTCATCCTCTGAAGGGGTAGCGGTCGGTGCGGGTACGTCCACTACCGGTGCGTTTGCATCAGCCTGCGGATCCTGTGTTTCGTCCATAGTTTTGTTTCCGTTAGACTAGCCCCTTTAGAGTAAAAGGCTAGAAATCTAGTAATAGGGTTCAGTCTAGCAGTTTAGTCTAGATAAAACAATGAAAATGCTATTAAGGAAGACATTTTAGCTAATATTCGTTAGACTTATAGAATGGAAGAAAAAATTATTATTGGTCGCTCTACCCATATTGACCTACCAAACTTTAATATGTATGATATCCCCGCTAAAGTGGATACCGGGGCCTATCGGGGGGCTTTACACTGTCGAGATATACGGTTAAGTGCCGACGGTAAAACTTTGTATTTTAAGTTGCTTGATGAACGACATCCGGAATATAGTGCCCACGATCAAGCGGTGACTGATTTTGGTCTTGTTAAAATAAAAAATACTGGTATTGATTGGCAAGAGCGTTATAAAATTAAAACCGAAATTATTATTGCTGGGCAAAGTATTGTGACCGAAATGACACTGGCCGATCGGGCCGATATGCGTTTTCCAGTTTTGATTGGACGCAAGGCTCTTAAAAAAAAGTTTTTAGTAAATGTGTCTAAAAAAGTTAATTTAAATAAATAATTTATGAATATTGCAGTCTTATCGACTAATCCTGACCTCTATTCAACCAAAAGGTTATTGGAAGCGGCGGAAAAAAGGGGACATAAAGTTGTTATTATAAACCACACCAAGTGTAACCTTATTATGGAAAAAGGTCGGCCATCAATTCAGGCTGACGGTAAAACTATTTCCGATATCGAGGCTATTATTCCTCGTATCGGCGCCTCGGTTAGTTTTTTTGGCGCCGCGGTGATTAGGCAGTTTGAAATGCTTAAAGTTTTTTCATCGTTGTCGTCTATTGCCCTGGTGCGTTCGCGCGACAAATTGCGTAGTTTACAATTGATGTCTAAATTTGGTCTAGGTATTCCTAAATCAGTCTTTGCTAAGTTTCCCAAAGATAAAGATGTGGAGGATTTAATTGAACAAGTTGGTGGAGCACCGGTGATTATCAAAGTTTTGCAAGGGACGCAGGGTTTGGGGATAGTTTTGGCGGATACGACCAATTCGGCCAAGTCGATGGTGGAAGCTTTTTCAGGTCTAAAGCAAAACATTTTAATTCAGGAATTTATTGCCGAAGCACATGGGGCAGATATTAGGGCTTTTGTGGTTGGTAATAAGGTAGTAGCGGCGATGAAGCGCACGGGCAAGACCGGTGAGTTTCGGTCTAATATTCACCGGGGTGGAGTGGCCGAGCCAATTGAATTATCAAAAAAAGAAAAAGTTTTGGCGGTTGAGGCGGCCCGGTCTTTGGGTCTATCAATTGCTGGTGTTGATATGCTTTTGTCTGAACGGGGAATGTTGATTATCGAGGTTAATTCATCACCTGGTCTTCAGGGTATAGAAAGGGCAACTGGGGTAGATGTGGCTGGTCAGATTATTGAATTTGTCGAGGCTGGCGTGCAAAAGAAAAAACAAACTAAAAAGAAAAAACAAAAAGATATATTGTAAACCCAAAAAAACAGCAAATCGGTTGCTGTTTTTTTGGGTTACACTGTTTCTGTTTTGACTATTTCGCTGTCAGTAGTGGCCTGATGAGCTAACTGTAGAATAATTTTTTTCACCCCCTCGGGATCGTTGGCATAATTTAAAGAGAAGTAATGTCCATCAACGGCGGTATGAATATGAAGGCGACCAAATTTAAGCATGGTGGATATAAATCCAGGCATTTCGATAGTTACATCTTGAATTTTTTCTAGGTCAAAACTTGAAATCTCTCGATGAAATAAACCATTTTGTTTTAGATCAACAATTTTTTTATTGGTAATAATCCAGACATCTAAATAGTAGTCGGTCCAAGCTAGAAAGAAATAGGTCCAGACAAAAACTAACCAAAGTAAATATACAAACAAACCAGCATAAAAAACCAGTAAACTAAAGCGAGCTTCGGTGATATATAAAAATAAATAAATAAATACCAGGGGGGCAAGGACCGCTAAGGTTGAAATGCCGGCTTCGGCCAGAAAAATAAACCAGTGATTTCTAACTTCCTTTATAATACTTTCTCCTGGGTTTAGGTAGACTGATGTCATATGATACTAGAAAACAAACTTATAGTTATGGTTATGGCGACCAATAAAAAACCTATTACCAATAGATAGATTGTTTCGGCTAAAATGATAGTGCGCGAATTAGTGCCATAATTTTTCCAATGAAATATTAACATAAAACTAAAAGGTATGGCATAAATTAAGGTTAACGCAAAAATCAGCCACAGGTGAAATGGTCTAATGAGAGAGACAAAGGATTCTATATTTTCCAGCATATATTAATAATATAACACATCATAGCTGGTTTGATGAGACTAAAAATACGGAGTATAATTGTTGTTATGCTTAGAAAGAAAAGCCTAGTTATCATTTCTGGGGTTATTGTACTGGTAATTTTTGTTTTAGGGGTAAATATTTACCTATTAAAAGCTAAAGAAAAAGATGATCTTAATATTGATAAAAAAGTTGCATATATTAGATCTGTTTTTAAGACAACTGATGGTTATAAGTTAGTTGTTGATTTTTTGCCGTCTATTTCCTCGACCACATGCGTCAATTTAGACCAGTGTTCTAAAAATGGTAATACTGACAACAGCTTGGTATCATATAAAATTAACTGGGGTTTAAGAGTCCAGCAAATAACAGATGACGGTAAATTAGAAAGTCAACGCTATTCACCGTGGGCCTTACGGCGACTTTTAGATAATAAGGCGGAAATTCAAAATATACCGTTTGTGGTAAATATTTATAATGATGAAGTAATAAGTTTGGAAGAGGTATATGATTCAGAAATTTAATTGTTATATCAATTAGTATGTTTAAAAATATTACTTTCGGTGTCTTCTTGGTTCTAGCGGTGGCCGGTTTTTTAATTGTTATAATTTTTAATCTAAATAAAGAAGAAAATAAATTAGCGACCAATGAAGCTCTATCGGCTCCACCTGAGTCAAATCAAAGCACATCGACTTTAGCTGAAATTAAGGACGCTCTAGTTAAGGTTAGTGATTTTGTTTTTTCACCACTAGAGGAGGCGGTGAACAGGGTTATTACTCCGGGACCATTGAATCTTTTGGCGGGGGCGGGCGGGGCCAATTACGAAGTTAATTTGACCCGGGCGGGTGTTATAGCTAAAACCAATGAAGAAAGAATTCGGGAAAATTTGCCCGCTTTGGCTGAAAATCCCAAACTAAACGAAGCTGCTCGTTATCGTCTCGAGGACATCTTTAAAAAGCAGTATTTTGCCCACGAGTCACCATCTGGTCAGGGGGTAGCCGAAGCGGTCGGGTCGACTAATTATGGCTACATTGTGGTTGGAGAAAATCTGGCTTTGGGTGGTTTTAAAAATGATGAAGCGGTGGTGCGGGCTTGGCTTTTAAGTCCTGGTCATAAGGCCAATATGTTGGCCCGGCGCTATTTTGATATTGGAGTGGCGGTTGGTGAGGGCAATTTCAAGGGAACCAGAGCGCGTTTGGCCGTCCAGGTTTTTGGTACGCCTTTAACTGTTTGCCCGACTCCTAACGAGTCACTTAAAACTAAAATTTATAGTAATAAAGCTCGGATTGATAAATTAGAACCGGAATTGGCCAGCTTAAAATTGTTTATAGATAAACAGGGGCCATTTTCGACCGGTCTTAGTGTAAAAATAAAAGAGTACAATGGTAAGGCTTCAGAATTTAATAACTTGATTCAGGTAACACAAGTGTCTATTGCTGAATATAATAATCAGGTCAAGCGCTTTAACAGTTGCGCTGAAACAAAATAGAAATTATGACTTTAACAGCGCATGGGACGGTGGGGGCAGTGGTGGTGGCAGTTATGCCAACCAATCCGGTTTTAGGTTTAGGTCTAGCTTTTGGTAGTCATTTTATTTTAGATTTGATACCCCATTATGATTATCGGATATTGTCGCTTGACCATGAGGCGGAAAAAGGTGGCGTAGTAAAGATGACTTTTAGTAAAAATTTCATTTTTGATTTGGGTCGAATTGGATTGGATGCTGTGGTTGGGCTAGCTATTGCCATGGGGATAGTTTATTTTTTTGAATTATCAAATTTTACCCTTTTAATTTTAGGCGGTGCTATATTGGGCATGCTTCCCGATTTTTTGCAATTTGTAAATGGTAAAGTAAATAATTATTTTTTGTCTTCTCTTCAAAAATTCCATAATTTTTTTCATACCAAGCATAAGCTGGTGGGTTGGCCGGTTGTCGGTTTTATTTCCCAGACAACCTTTGTTTTACTGATAGTTTTGTTATTTTTCTTATCTCAATAAATATGTCTAGTTTTGATGTAATTATACTCAGTATTATTGAAGGCCTGACAGAGTTTTTGCCTATTTCTTCGACGGCTCATCTTATAATCGGGGCCCGCCTACTTGGTCTACCCAACTCGGATTTTATAAAGTCTTTCGAAATATTTATCCAATTAGGAGCAATTTTGGCCGTGGTGATGGTCTATTGGCGTCGCTTGGTGTCTAATTTTGGTTTAATTAAAAAAGTCATTTTAGCATTTATTCCGACTGCCCTGATTGGTTTTTTGGCGTACCCAATTGTTAAAGATATTTTGTTGGAAAGCTTATTAACAGTCGCTTGGACTTTATTTATTGGTGGGTTAATTTTAATTTTGTTTGAATATTGGTATGAAAAAACTCAAAATAAAGAAATTAAACGCGATCTAGATAGCTTAACTTATGGGGAATGCTTGGTTCTTGGTTTAGTCCAATCTTTGGCCATAATTCCCGGTGTTTCTAGGGCGGGAGCGACTATTGTAGGGGGCTTGGGTTTGGGTTTTTCTCGTCAAGCAATAGTTGAGTTTTCTTTTTTGTTGGCTCTACCAACTATGTTGGCGGCGACGGGTTATGATTTGTTGAAAAGTGGGGTGAATTTTAGTGGCGATAATATAATTATACTTTTTTCAGGTTTTTGGTTATCGTTTTTGTTTGCGTGGGTGGCTGTTAGGTGGCTGATAGGTTTTATTAAAAACCATAACTTTATTTGGTTTGGTGTTTATCGGATAGTAGTGGCAATTTTGATTGGTCTGCTTATTTTGTAGGAGATTAACAAAAAGGCGAGTTTGTGCTATTGTGTAAGTATACAAGGGTAACCAAATAGTACCTTTGTTTTCTGGGTTGTCTAAACCATAGGTGATTTTAAACAAAATTAATAAGTAAATTATAAAAATTTTATGGACACACAAATTAAAAATATTTTAGGAATTGTAATTATTGTTGTGTTGGTGGTAGGGGCAGGGTCGGCCATTGTTTTTACTAGGGCTTTTTCTAAATCGGTAAATCCGGCGTCGACCAGAAGCTTTACGGTGACAGGAGAGGGGGAAATTATGGCGACACCAGATATTGCTGATTTTTCCTTTAGCGTTGTTTCTCAAAGGGGGGCTGATTTAACCGCTCTTCAGGCTGATAATACGACTAAAGTTAATAAGGTAATTGAATATCTTAAAGCTCAAGGGATAGAGGCTAAAGATATTAAAACTTCTGGTTATAATGTTAGCCCGCAATACGAATACTATCAGTGTAAGCCAAACGGTGTTTGTCCACCGGCCCGTATCACTGGCTATGAAGTAAATCAAACAGTAGCGGTCAAGGTTCGTGATTTTGCTAAGGTTGGACCACTGCTTTCGGGGGTAGTAAAAAATGGAGCCAACTCTGTTTCTAGCTTGGAATTTAGACTAGAAGATCCAACTGGGGCACAAAATGATGCTCGAACCGAGGCTATTGCTAAGGCTAAAGCTCAAGCGAAAGAAGTGGCCAAGGCTGGTGGATTTCGTTTAGGTAAACTTCTGTCTATTGAAGAAGTAAATGGTTATATGCCATTTGCTTATGGCCGAGGTGGTAGCGTAATGATGGCTGAACAGGATAGTAAGCAGGCCATAACTCCAACAGTAGAACCGGGTAGTAATTCGGTCAAAATACAAGTAATTTTACATTACGAAATTAAGTAATGTCTGACAAAAAACCGGCCGGCGCCTTTGGGCGCCGGCCGGTTTTTTGATTGAAAAAAAATTTAGAAATGCTATACTAACACCAAATGAATTACCCACGCCCTAACGGGACGGGGTATCTTCATTTTTGAGAACCCACAGTTCTCAACACTCGCTTCGCTCGCTGCTTTCCTTCACGGGAAACCCGCAGGGTTTCCCGTCCCCATCCGGCATTCCCGAATTCATCCCGCGAGCTGACGCTCGGGGAATTCTTCGGGAATTATTAAAAATGTTTAAAAATATCGAGTATTTGACTCGGAAGCCCAGCTTTCCGAGTCTCTGTAATTTTAGCTAAACCATATGTATAGAAAGAAAACCAAGATCGTGGCCACTATCGGCCCAGTGACTTCCTCGGAGGAAATGCTAACGAAGCTCCTCAAAGCTGGGCTTAATATTGTTCGTCTCAATTTTTCGCACGGTGATTTTGCCGAGCACCAAACCAAGATTGATAATCTTAAAAAAGCGATGTTTAAAACTGGCATACCAGCGGCTGTTATGCAGGACCTAGGTGGACCAAAAATTCGTACTGGTGATTTTTCAACCGAAACGGTCACACTTAAACCTGGTCAAATATTTACTATTACCACCGATAAGATTATTGGTGATGAAACTAGGGTGTCGGTAAACTATGCCCCTTTGCCCAAAGAGGTAAAAAAAGGGAGTTTTATTTTACTTCATGATGGTAAGAAAAAATTGGAGATTATTGAAATAAAAGGCAATAATGTTATTTGTAAAGTGATTGTTGGTGGTGAAATGAAGGGCCGGCGGGGTATAAATTTGCCAGGGGCTCATCTCTCGATTAGCTCCCTTACCGACAAAGATAAAAAAGATTTAATTTTTGGTATAAAAAATAAAGTTGATTTTGTGGCTTTTTCCTTTGTTCGCCGGGCCGAAGATATTCGGGAATTGCGTCGGTTATTAGAAAAAGCCAAATCAAAAGCGAAAATTATTGCTAAATTAGAAGATGTTGAAGGTTTAGAGAATATTGATCAAATTATTGAATTGGTAGACGGGGTGATGGTGGCTCGAGGTGATATGGCGATTGAGATAGGGGCCGAAAACGTGCCGATGGTCCAAAAAATGATTATCAAAAAATGCAATGAGCTGGGTAAACTGGTTATAACAGCTACCCACATGTTGGAATCAATGATCAAAAATCCAGTTCCAACTCGCGCCGAAGTTTCTGATATTGCTAATGCAATTTTTGATGGTACCGATGCCATTATGTTGTCGGAAGAAACTACGCTTGGTGAACACCCGGTGGAAGCGGTTGAGGTGATGACCAAGGTGGCCGAAAAAACCGAAAAACATGAAATGTATCAGCATATGGTGGCCGATATGCAAAAATTAAAACATGAGAGTATTGGCGAGCGCGTTTCTGATGCTGTTACCAATGAAGCGGTGGATATTGCCAATGCGGTTAAAGCTAAAGCCATTATTGCTCTGACTAATTCTGGTTTTACGGCCCGGATGATTTCTCGCTACAAACCATTTCAACCGATTATAGGTTTTACTCCTAATGAAGTAACGGCGCGCCAACTTCTTTTGTCTTTTGGGGTAGTGCCAGTAGCCATTAAAAAATTTAAAAATTTTCATGAAGTTTTACCACTCATTCGCAGTCATTGTTTAAAGGAAAAATTAGTTAAAAAGGGTGATAAGGTGGTGGTTTCGGTTGGCTATCCTTTTGGTCAGTCGATTGATACGAATATGATAATGGTGGAAACGATTTAGGGTAACTGGATTTGCGCTAGGGTATACGGTAACATGCTAATTACATGTATATCTATGTGAAAGTAAAAGCTAAAGCTAAAACCGAAGAGTTGTCTGAAGTTGGACCTAACCGCTTTACAATATGTGTTCGCGAGGCGGCCCAAAGAGGAGAGGCAAATAAAAGGGTTTTAGAAATAGTGGCCACTCATTTGGGACGGCCCCTTTCGGCGGTACGGATATTTAGTGGACACACAACACCAAATAAACTCCTGTCAATTAAAGACTAATTTTTTGTTTTTAGCTAGGGAGTAGTATAATTAATAGTAGAATTGAATATTAATTAATCTTAACTTTTTCTTATGAATCCCGTTAGAAGCCGCGGTCGACAAATCTTAATATACAATATAATATGAAAGTCTGGTTGAATATTTATCAATCTAATTATAAACAGGCGCGTACCGCGACCTGCTTCTAACGAGATGAAAACCAATGTTAAGACGACAAATATGGTAATGACTCCAGCCATTGAGCAGTATCTGAGCTTTAAGATTGCCAAGGTCGGGAAATATATAGATGAGTCAAATGGGGAAGCTATGGTAGACATTGAAGTAGGTAAAACAACTGAACATCATCGTCGCGGCCAGTTATTTAAGGCCGAGATCAATCTAGTGGTACCCGGGCAATCACTTCGTCGAGCCAATGTTGAGGGCTATGATCTTTATACGGCTATCGTGGAAGCCCGCGATGAAATTGTAAGACAAATTACGATGACTCATGATAAAAAAACCGCTCTGTTTCGGCGGGGGGCGCGGAAAATTAAAAATATGATGAGAAAGTCTAATAATTAAGCTTAAAATTAAATAAATTAAAATATGAATTTGAAATTGCTTTGGGCAATCATTGTGGTGGCAGTAGTGGGGGCAATGATACTAATGGGTTTTCTTAATAAAAAAAATAATATAAATATAATGAGTGAGGAAAATAGTAATGCAACAACCACAGTCGATGCTTATGGAATAAATCCCGTGGCGGTATTTGAGACCAATCAAGGTAATTTCGAAATTGAGTTACAGCTCGACAAAATGCCGATTACGGCCGGTAATTTTGTGAAGCTGGCCAAAGCTGGTTTTTACGATGGGACTCGTTTTCACCGCGTAATTAAAGATTTTATGATCCAGGGTGGGGATCCATTAACCAAAAGTCAGCCGGAAAATGTCGCGATTCATGGCACTGGCGGGCCGGGTTATGCGATAGAAGACGAGTTTGTGGCGGGGCAGTCTAATGGGCGTGGGACAATTTCGATGGCTAATTCCGGGCCAAACTCGGGCGGTAGCCAGTTTTTTATCAACCTGGTGGACAATACTTTTCTTGATTTTGACAACCCAATAAGCCAAGGCAAGCACCCGGTTTTTGGCAAGGTGGTGAGTGGGATGGACGTGGTGGACAAAATCGGTTTGTTACCAACGGTACCAGGCGACCGGCCGGTGGAAGCGGTGATTGTAAATAAAGTGACAATCCGATAAAGTTTTCAACAGCCACTATTAAATGTTTAACGATAATTGATTTATACTAAGATAGTATTGGTAAAAATTTATAAATCTAAACTAAAATATTTATGGCTAAAAGTGGCGATCGACAAAAGAGGGAGATAAAGAAACCAAAGAAGAATAAAAAATAACCTAAAAATCCCGCCCCTGCGGGATTTTTAGGTTATTTGTTTTTATTTATGTTTTTAACTATAAAGACCAAAATAACGATAAAATTGGCCATTTTTTGATCAACTTGACTAAATACATTTTAGTATGCTATAATGTTAGGTAGGACCAGTGAAATGTAAGTAACTGGTATTTTGAAAATGACGATCAAGATCGGAGGTCGCAGTGTACGAAGCAACAGTTATTTTGACGGCATTTTTCATGATGCTGTCGGCGGTGTACTATGTACGCTGCGCTCTCGCCGGTAAATCGAATCCGGTGCCCGCGACCTGGATTCTAATGTTGGTGGTGATGGGCTTGTCCTTCTGGATGTACTTTGAAAGTCCACACCGGTCGTGGACGGCGAATATTGCCGTTACCGCCGGGGTGTTTAATGTTTGGTACATCTTGTGCGGAGTGGTCTTGGCTAACCACAAACATGGTACTTTGCGGATCGCTTTTGATCGACCACAGATTTTCTGCTCGGTGGCCGGTGGAGTAGTGGTTGGATTCTGGTTTTTGACCGACCGACCGCTCATCGCTTACACTTTGGTTCAGATAATTGCTCTCATCGCCTATGTGGCGACAATCCGTCGCTTACTCAAGGTGACCAAGAGTACCGAGCCGATGTTCCAGTGGGTGGCGGTGCTTATAGCCACGATATTTGCTATCTACCCCGCTTGGGAAAGGATGGATCCGTTCTCGTGGATTTATCTGGCTCGGGCTCTTCCCTCGACCGCCCTGATGGTCTTCTTGATTGGAAGGATCAAGTGGCGGACCTGGTTGCAGGGGTGTGAGCTAGCCGACATGATGGCATAGGGCTAGCAATCAGTTTTGTGGGCCGTAGATGGTGTTTTTCACTACTTACGGCTTTTATTATCTTTATTTAAAGAATTTTCCATCCATCTCTTTTTTTCCTTCGGGGAGGACGCGATCGATGATAAGTTGGTTATTTTCTAAATGAGCTTTTTTGATAAGGATGCGGGTTGGTTGGCCATTGTGTTCGGTAAAAAAGTAGGTGCCAGGCCAGTCGCTAAAGGCCTTGATTTTCCGATAGTTTTGGCTGGGATCAGCAGTTAAATCAATTTCACCATCAGCCTTGGTAATCTTTTTGGTATAGGTCGCGGCGGTGTGATTCTGCTCGGTGCCCCGGATTTTGCCGGCGACGAAGTCGGGCAAAATCCGGGCAAACATCTGCGCGCCAAGTTTAGCAGTCTCGTCACGTAGGGTAAAATAATTTTGATCGGTCAGGGTAATTTTTTCTTGGGCCAAAATTAGGCCGTGATCCATTTCCTCATCTACTTGCAAAAGGGTAACACCAGTTTCAGTGTCGCCCGATAAAATTGAGGCCTCGAGGGGGGTAGCCCCGCGGTATTTGGGGATAAGTGAGGGATGGATATTTATAAAACCGAGACGGGGGATGTCCAAAAGGGCTGGTGGTAAAATTTTGCCATAAGAGGCGACTAGGGCTAGGTCGAAAGCGGGAACCGGAGCGGGCAACTCCACCGCGGAGCCTTGCGCAGACTGGCGAGGCGAGCAGAGCAATTTTTCAGTAGAAAAATATGTGTGCTCCGCGGTGGAGCTTGCGAGCGGAGGTTTTAAACTAAGTGGTTGTATTACCTCGATATTTTTTTCATCGGCCCAGACTTTTACTGGCGAGGGAGTGAGCAACATTTTTCGGCCCTGCGGTTTATCGGGCGTAGTCACAATTAAGCTTGGTTTTAGACCAAGTAAAACCAGTTCGTCTAAAACAGTGGTGGCAAAATAGTCGGTCCCAAAAAAGGCAAAATTAGTGTTTTTCACCATCGTTTATTTTATGTTCGTATAAACCGACGGCATGATCGATAAACAAAATGCCGTCCAGATGGTCAATTTCATGTTGAAAAATTTGGGCCATTAGACCAGTCCCATTCCAATTAAACCGATTGCCATTTTCGTCATAGGCCTGAACGGTCGCTTTATCGGCGCGTTTGGTTTGACCATAAATATGGCGGACTGATAGACAGCCTTCGTCTAGAGTCACTTTTTTCTTAGATAGTTTTATTATTTCAGGATTTATAAATACTGCATCACTGTCACTGTCAGAAAAAAGTTTTTTAGACACTAAAAATATTCTAAGTGATACCCCAATTTGGGGCGCGGCGATGGCCACACCGTCTGGACAACTAGCTAGAGCTGTCGACATATTAGAAATAATTTTACTTATTTTAGTCGTCTCAATATCCGACAACAAAACTATTGCGGAGTTTTTTCTTAGGGTAGGGTTGTCTTTCTGAATAATACTTTTAGCCATAGATTAACTATAACACAACTTTTATATTATGTCAGCTGGTGCAATATTGATGATGAAAGAGGGGGGGAGGGCCCGTAGAACAGCCAATAACTCCTCGTTTACCCACTGTTTAGGCTCAAGCTTAATAAGTAAGTTGGCATTATATTTACCCTTATTGGTTAGCGAGTCGGGTGAAGGATATATAATTGGTTCAAATTTTTCCAACAACTTGGCTAGTTTAGCTAAATCGCGTTCGACTAGGTCTTTAAAACCCTGGCGGGAAATTTTAATTAGTATGGAAAATGGAGGATATTTTGACTCACTTCTGGCTTTAATTTCATCACGATAAAATTCTAGGATGTTGCTATTGCTAAAATATTGCCAAACACCCTCATCAATTAATCGAGTTTGGATGATTAGTTCTTCTTTGGTTATTTCTTTTAGTTCGAATAAAAGGCGCATAATATTTTCTTGGGTGCGGTAGCCGGGTAAAGCGAACATGTGGTCAATAGTTACAACAGCAGAAAAATTAATCGGTTCAACAAAATATCGGATAGCCATTTCTGTTCCGATTAGAACCGACCCTGGTGTAGCTAAATATTCAGCCATTATCTTTATAGCTTTAGCGGGGGTGGGAGCATAATCGGAATCTAGAATAAAAACTGGCCAGTCGGGGTTGGTAGCAAGCAATGATTCCCTTACTGTTTCGGTGCCCACTCCCAGTAAAGAAAGTCTCCAACCACCACAAATTGCACAGCGGTCGGTAATTTTATCACTATGGCCACAGTGATGACAGTGATAAGTCCTGGTGCTATTTTTTTGATTGTGTAGGGTGAGCGGTTGCTGACAAGATTGGCAAGCAACCAGATTTTCACAGTCGTTGCAGACTAAAATTGGTGCCAACCCGCGCCGACCAACTAGCAAAAAAACCTTTTGTCTTTTGTGGGTATTGCGGCTGATGGTGGTTAGGATTTCAGGGTTAATAACTGTAAATTCTTTATCCTTTTCTTCACCCTTGTTTATTTTCATGTCAAAAATAGCCACTTTTGTTGCCGGTAGTAGACGATATTTTATGGTTGAAGCCGGTAAAATTTCTTTTTGTTCAAGGCGATAAATAGTTTCGGTGCGTAGGGTGGTATCGCCCAGAATAAATTTTTGCTTACCGCTTTCGGCATAAAACTCGGCCGTTTTTCGGGGATCAATAAACGGTCGACTGATAGGAAGATAACTGTCATCGCCTTCTTTTTCAATCACAATGGCCCCTAAATTTTGTTTAGGGTAGGAAAGATATAAGGGAGTAGTAATAATGAGTTGGGGATGGCTCGCTCCCCGGGCTTTTTGCCAGTGATTTAGGATTGTTGGAGTTGGAATTTTAGAGTGCAAGACAACGGTGTGTTGCTCAATTCCTTTACCAAGTAAAGGAAAAATTTTTTCAGCATCGATGGCGGTGGGTACCAATACTAATACCGACTGATTTTTAGCAAAAGTTTCTCTAACCAGACTACGATAAAAAGATATTCGCTCCTCAACCGAATCTTGAATAGCCAATTTATCAATCAGGGTTCCACTGGCAAGACTATTTTTAGGATTTTCGGTTTTATTGTTTTCCGGCCAATTTGTTTTTTCGATTGATTCTAGAATTGACCTGGGAGTTGTTGTTTTTATTACTTGACCCAAGGAAGAAGCAAAATATTCGGCCGAGCGTTGGCAGGCATTTAAAAAATCAGTCTGAAAAAAATTCGAACAGCTAATCCGAGTTATTTTTTTTAAACTAAAGGAAGATGACTTAAGGCTAGATTTTTGGGTGTTGGCGGGCACACATTCAAGTACCAGAGCTGAAACATTACGGTTTTTAACTGGCACTTTAACCACACTCCCTGGGGGGATTTCATTTTTAGAAAAATAGGTGAGCTGGTCTTTGAATATACCTTTCTCGATTGGGGCAACAGTAACAATATTCATAGTCTTTTTGCTATTGGATTTAGTATACACCGGCAGGCTAACTTATCCACTAAAAGGGCTATTTATAATGAAATTTAAGGTACAAATAGACAGACAAATAGAATATAATATGTAGTGAGCCATAGCGTCTGCCCTTATGGATTTTTTACCTTACCAAAGAAAAATAACGCCTGAAAAACAAACACTCAACTCTGACGATGTGAATCAGACTGACCTGCCAAATCCGGTGCCTAGCCGTAGTCTAGCGGAAATGGGCCGGTTCTCTTTGGTGGTTTTATCTGAAGCTCAAAAAAAACAGTCCACTCTAGTGCCGGTGTTGGGCTTGCTTTTGGCCCTGGCCTTACTAAGTGCGGGAGAAAAAATATCAGATAAATTAGCCGTGGCTAGTTTAAGTAATAATAAAATGAATTTTTCTAGGCTAACTATGCCAAGTCTGGCCTGGCCCGAAATTTCTTTTCGTCATGCCGATATGTTGGCGGTAGCTTTGCGTGGTTATGGTCACAGCCGAACCGAAATCCAAAAAATAGAAGCTAGTGTTCTGGCGATTACGACTAGAAAAGTTGTGACCTCAAAGGATATTGTTTCTAGTGATTTGCGTAATGCTCGGGACGAGATTGCATTTTACACTAATCAAAAAAATCAGCAGATTGATGTTTGGGCTCGCCAGCTTGGTGGACAAAAAGAAAATTTGACGGCTAACCTTAGGGTCGCTGCTCAAAATTTAAACCAACAGGTAGTGGTTGGTGAAAAAAAGTTTGAAAAAATTATGTCTTTAACTGATATGCCGGATGGGCAGGTGGCTATGTCTGGTCGTTTATCTAAAAATATTTTAACGGAAACAAAATTAGTTATTATCGATAGTCGACAACGAGCCAGAAGTACCGTCGCTAGGGGAGATGCCTTACTTTATCAACCGGTGGCTATTTTGAGTAGTGGCTTAAAGGTGGCCGGTGATACTCTTTTTGCTTGGCACCAGAGTGGTCAAAAACTTGCGACGGTGATTGGTGAAAGTGTTGAAAAGAAATCAGCTTTGGTCCAGAGTGAATTTATCAAACTTGGCCAGCAGACCAACCTAATATTAGCCAATACTCAAGTGGTAGCTGGGTCAATCGAAGAATTGGCAATTAGTTCATCCCAACAGGTTCATAAAGGTGCTCAAAATATTGAAACTAGTTTTAACGAGGGGTTGGCTCTCGCGACCATGTCTGATCGGGCTATATTTGCGGTGGCCGAATACAGTGTCGCTAGTGTTGATACCGCGATGAGTAAAACCATTTCTTTAACCACTCGTTTGTGGTATGCCGTACCGACGGCGGTCATAGATAGTTTGGCGGCAATTGGTCGCGAATTGATTAATTTTTCGGTAAATATCAAAAATCGTTGGCAAGAATTTGTTTTGGGGTCGAAATCAAGCCTGGTTAATTCGAGTCTGGCTGGTGATCAAACAGCCGGGACGGCTTTACTAAGAGAACAAATAAGACAAGAGTTGTTAAATGAGCTAGAGGGTGAATTTGGCTCGGTTTTTGAGCGTTTGCGGGCTGGTTACCCAATGGTGGTTCAAGAACCAAAAAATGGTGAAAGGGGAGTGGTTATAGTTCCCGAGGGCAAGACTCCGGAAAGTAACGCGGTGGTGCGGGGACGACTAAAACAAATGTTCTCTGATCCAATAAATGTGAAATTTGATGTCGATGGTCAGTCGGGGGTCGTCACACCAGAATTTCGGAGCCGGACTGGTGAAAATTATATTTTCCTTTTAACGCCGATTAAAAAATAATATGACTAAGTATCTTTGGCTGATAATAATTATAGTTGGGCTAAGCGCTCAAAGCGTTCAAGCCCAAAGCCGGCCTTTTTTTGGGGTGGCTCCGACTAAATTAGAAATATCAGTCAAGCCAGGTCAAGCCGAAACTAAAAGCGTCAAAGTGGTCAATCATTTAGGGGGCCCCGCGCAATTTAATCTGGCTTTAGAAAGTTTTGCGCCGGAAAATAATGGGCGCGGAGTGATTATCTCCGATAAAGATTTATACTATGTGGAAAAATATATCTCTACCCCGTATCAGCAATTTACTTTAGCGGAGGGGGAAGCGGTGAATATTCCGGTCACAGTGACGGCTCCGGCTGGCGGGGGGCCTAGTAGTATTTTTGGAGTGCTCGCGATTGAGGGCCAGGTTATAGGCGAAGTCCAAGCGGCGACGCGCTTAAGCTCCCGGTTGGGGGTTTTAATATTTATTAAGACGGCTGGCCAGCAACAAGAGCAAGGTCAACTAACGGCTTTGGGGCTGGTGGGGGGGCCGATTAATTTTATGGCCGGCCAGCCGAGAGCTGTCTATATTTCCTACAAAAATACTGGCAATGTTCATCTTAATCCTTATGGTTATATTGACGCCAAATATTTTGGGGTTTTGGGAACACAAAAAATTGCGGTTAACCCGTGGTTTGTTTTACCGGATTCGACTAGGACCAATGAGATTGTTTACCCTCGCCGTTTGGCCTACGGTCCTTATTTATTTACGCTGAAACAAAACCGGGGGTATGGTGATATTATTGATAAGCAGTCTTTTTTCGGGTTGCTTTTACCTTCCCGCTTGGTCACCCTCTTATCTGGGCTGGGTTTAGTCCTATTTTTTATCCTGATTAGAAAAATGTTAAAACGACCAGAATAAGATGAAAATTTTTTTAACCATTGCTATTAGTAGTTGCCTCTCCTTTGCTTTCGCGGGGGTGGGGCTTGCTTATGTGGCGGAAAGTACCAGTTATAAAATTGAAAGTGATAGTCTAAACTTTGGCGGGACGGAAAATTCAACCTCGACTTCCTTTAATTTAAGCGATACTTTTGGTGAACTGGCGACTGGGACCTCGACCAGTGCCTCATTTAATTTGCATGCTGGTTACCGGGCAGTAGAAAATGCCACAGTGATTTTAACTCTCACCGCGCCAGCTGATGTGGCTTTGGGCGCTCTCGACCAAGGGGAAGAAACTTCCGGCCAGGCGGTGTGGAATGTGGCCACCAATAATCCCGCTGGCTATCGTTTGTCGGTAAAATCCAGCACCGAGCCGGCCCTAAAAAAATCGACCACGGATAGCTTTACTGACTATAGCCCAACGGATGGGGTTAGTACTCCAGCCCATGATTGGTCCCTGGGGGCCAGTAGCGCTTTGTTTGGGTTTACTCCCGAGGGGACCGATGTCGTCGCGCGCTTTAAGGACAATGGTTCCACCTGCGCGACTGGTAGTGGTAATATTACCAATAGTTGCTGGGCAGGTCTCTCCACCACCAATCAAACTATTGCCGAAAAAACATCAGCCAATGCTGGTGTCGGTGGTACCGATACCACCGTTCGCTTGCGGGCTGGCCTTGGTCGTGATTCGCAAATTGGTAGTGGCGATTATACCGCCAATATTATAGTCACGGCGATTACTTTATAAATATGTTCAGAACCAAATTATTATTACTGGCCAATATCATCCTTGGGTTAGCTTTGGCTGGTGTGGTCTGGGCCGAGTCTACCGATGGGGTGGGCGTAACTTTGTCGGTACCCCCACCTCCTCCTGATTGTACTGATTGTACCACTTATGGCTGTAAGGACCCGACCGCCAAAAATTATAGTCCCAATGCTAATGTCGCCGATAACTCTTTATGTAAATATTATATTTTAGGTTGTACCGACCCCGGGGCGGAAAATTATAATAGTCTGGCCGAGCGCGATGATTTGTCTTGTACCTATGTGCCGATGGCGACCGATTTTGAGGCCACTTATGAGGTCGTTGGTAAAAAGGGATTATTATCGTGGAATAATCCGACCGGTTTTGCCAATCTAGCCGGTGTGCGGCTGGTCCGTAAAACTGGTTCTATTCCCACGACTATTACCGATGGCACTGTTGTATATGACGGGTTGGGTGAAGAAGCCCAAGACGCCAGTGTTCAATTAGATATTCGTTATTATTATGCTTTATTTGTGCGTTCTACCACTGGGCATTATTCAGCACCGGCCGTGGCCGTGCTTACGCCCGGGCAAGATGATGATGACCCCTTTGAAGAATTTCCCACGGCCATTAGTGATGATCCCTTGATCTCGGCGCTCAATTTAGGTGATTTTATTTTTACTCAAGTTGGTGAAAGGCCCCAATATTTTGGCCGTAATGGTTTGGTCACCATTAAAGGTGATAAAAATTTCACCGTGACTTTACCTTATGAAAAAGTACCGGAAGTTCTAAAGACCATTGGTATTACTCTTCATGATCCGATCGACCAGTCTAAAACATTTTCTTTTACCCTCCGCTTAAATCGAGCTAAAACCGCTTACACCGCTACGGTCGCTCCGCTTGGACGCACTGGTACTTATCGGGTGAGTATCTATGTTTTAAATTTTGCCGATCAGACGATCAAAAAAATCACGGGCAATTTGATGGTGGCTACTCCGGGGTTTTTACCGTCGGGAACTTTGCGAGCCGCGGGGCAAATCGGCCAAAAATTGGCAGTCGGGGTGGGTATTGGGGCTATTTTGTTTCAAACTTTAGGTTTGACTTCTCACTTGAACTCCATCGCTGATTTATATTTAATATTGATGCGTTTACTGGGGTGGCTCTTAGGGTTGGTTGGCTTTAAGAAAAAAAGTAAGCCGTGGGGGACGGTTTATGACGCGGTGACCAAACGTCCCATTGACCCGGCCTATGTAACTGTCGAGTCGGGACCAGTTGGAACACAAACATCCTCGGCGATTACTGATATTGATGGTCGCTATGGCTTCTTATTACCAGCGGGAACTTATATATTAAAGGCGGGAAAAACCCACTATTCATTTCCGTCACGTACTTTGTACGGCAAAAATCGGGATGAACTGTATAATAATTTATACTTTGGCGAGCCGGTGCGGGTTGAGGGTGAAGAGATAATAAATAAAAATATTCCTCTTGACCCGATTGGTTTTGACTGGAACGAGTTTGCTAAATCAAAATCAGAATTTTTCAAAATTTATTCTCTAAAAGAAATTAGACGAAATCGTGTTTTTTCGGTTTTTTACTTAGCGGGTTTAATTATTTCAGTGGCCAGTTTAATAATTACACCCAGCTGGCTCGATATTATTGTTTTATTGTTTTACGGTCTATTATTTATTTTCCAAAAATATTGGCTGGCGCGACACAAGCCAGTCCAAATTAAGAGTAAAACAACTGGTGAACCACTACCTTTTGCTATCGTTCGCTTTTATTTAGCCGGTATTGACACCGAAATAAAGTCAGTGGTGGCCGATGAACTGGGACGTTTTTATGTTTTATTGCGACCAGAAACATATTATTACACGATTGAAGAGAAAGAGGTGAGTGGCACTTACCACAAGGTTTATACTTCGGAACCGGTAAATTTGTCTCGTGGGGTAATTACGGCTGATGTAATTTTATAAACCACCAATAACTTTAATATCAGCCCCAATGGCATTTAAACGGCTGGCTATTTCTTCATAACCACGATTTATTGAGTAAATATTTCGTAAAATAGAGGTGCCCGGAGCAGCCAACATGGCAATAAAGATAATCATGGCTGGTCGAAGAGCGGGGGGACAGACCACCTGGGCTACTTTCAGTGGTGTTTTGCCGGTGACAAATACTCGATGGGGGTCGGCCAGAGTAACCTGGGCGCCGAGGCGGTTTAGCTCGGTAAAATAAACAGCTCGGTTTTCCCACATCCAATCATGAATTAAGGTTGTGCCGGTAGCCTGGGTAGCAATCGGCACAAAAAATGGCAGGTTGTCCGAATTTATTCCTGGATAAGGTAGGGCGTGGATTTTATCGGCCGGGGCTTTTAATGAGGAAGGAAAAACATCAATATCTACTAAATCGGTTCGGCCATTATACGATTTATAACGTTTAGAAGTTTTAAATTTTAGGCCCATTTTTTCTAGCTTTAGAAGTTCAACAGCCAAAAAATCGATGGGACATCTTTTGATATTAAGTTTAGAACCGGTGGTGGCGGCAATGGCAATAAACATCATCGACTCAATCGGGTCTTCGCTGTTGTAGTATTCTAGGGGGATATCTAATTTATTTAGACCCTCGACAACTAGATTGGTGGTACCAATACCTTCGATTTTAACACCCGCTGATTGTAAGAAAAAACAAAGTTCTTGAACCTGATAATTAGGGGGCGCAAAACGGATAGTAGTTTTTCCGGGTACAAGGGCTGATCCCATTAAGATATTATTGGTCGCCGTGTCGCTGGCTTCGTACATTACAATATCGGCTGGTTTACATTTGCCAGTCTTAATTTCGTAGTCATTTTCTTTAGTGGTAATTTTTATACCCAGTTGTTCAAGACCAAAACGGTGGGCGGCAATAGTGCGATTACCCATTTTACAGCCACCAGCGTGGGGAAGGTGAAATGATTTTAAATAATGAGCCAGGGGCCCAATAAGCATTAGACTGGAGCGTATTTTAGCGGCTGATTCTTTGTTTAATGACATTAAATTAAATTGCCGGGGCGGGAGTATTTCGACAGTATTTTTAGCGGTCCAGCGAACAACAACACCGAGGCTTTCCATAATCTCAATTAAACGAAAAACTTCTTCAATGCGCGATATGCCGTGCAAAATGGTCTTGCTTTTGTTTAAAAGTGAGGCACATAAAAGTACGACTGAACCATTTTTAGAAAAATTAGTGATAATAGTACCAGATACTTTTTTACCACCCTTAATTTCAAAGTCTAAGGATTGGGAAATCGAGACAATACTTCGATTTAAAACCCGACTAATTTTTTGCAGTTTTTGGGTGCTAAAATTTTGTTGGCCAGCCTCCATGCGGGCGACGGCCGATTGGGAAGTTTGCAGGGCCTTGGCAAAAGTCGCTTGAGTTAAATTTTTTTCTTCCCGTAATTGTTTAATAAAAAAGCCAATCTTTTGTTGGGGGTTGTTTGTTGATTTAGACATATATCATATATGATATATGTTTTAAAAAAGTGGGCAAGGTGGCGAGTGGTGGATATTGTTGCAGAGGAGTCTAGTCTAGTCCATAATTAGCTTAAATATGGCGTTTTTTACTAAAAAACTAGGTATAGATTTAGGTACGGCCAACACCCTGGTTTTTGTTCCAGGCGAGGGGATTGTTCTCAATGAACCCTCGGTAGTGGCCGTGTCGGAGTATGACAATAAAGTGGTGGCGGTGGGCAATGAAGCCAAGGATATGATTGGTAAAACCCCAGACAATATTCGGGCTTATCGACCAATGAAAGACGGCGTGATTGCCGATTATCGCGTCACCGAGGCCATGCTTAAATATTATATTGCCAAAGCCCTAGGCCCGTGGCACTTTTGGAAACCTGATGTCATGGTATCGGTGCCAGCTGGTGTAACTTCGACCGAGCGCCGAGCGGTGATTGAGGCGGCCATGAAAGCGGGGGCCAAAAATGCCTATGTCGTGAAAGAGCCGATTTTGGCCGCCATCGGGGCCGGAATTCCCATTTACGAGGCCAAAGGTCACATGGTGGTGGATATTGGTGGTGGTACGACCGATGTGGCGGTTATTTCTTTGGGTGGTATTGTAGCTTCAACTTCAGTTAAATACGCGGGAAATAAAATTGATCAGGCCATTGCTGATTATATTAAAAAAACCTTTAACCTAGCTATCGGCGATAAAACTGCCGAAGAAGTAAAAATTGCCATTGGTTCAGCGGTGCCAGTCGAGGAAGAGACGGCCTATCCTATAAAAGGTCGTGATTTTATGACTGGTTTACCACGTACGGCTGAAATAAAAACTAATGAAATAGTACGGGCGATTGATAATGAATTACGAGAAATTATTAAAGCCATCAAACATGTTTTTCAGGAAACCCCCCCAGAACTTTCTCGGGATATTATTGAGTCGGGAATAATTATGACCGGCGGATCATCGCAACTTAAAAATTTACCGGAATTGGTTTTTCGTCGAACCGGAGTGAAGGCGGTTTTAGCCGAAGAGTCTTTATATTGTGTGGCGCGGGGAACAGGCGTGGCTTTAGAGCATCTTGATACTTATAAAAAAAGTGTTATTAGTAAAAAATAATCATTTGCTTCCCCCTTCATTTAATCACCATTCATATTTAGTAATAGGCGATCAAGCAGTCGCTCTTTTAAAATTACGCGAGCGATTAGAGCTAGAAATGGGACACAGTTTAGAATCAGATCCCGATTCGTTAGTGTTAAAGTATAAAAATTTTGGGGTAGATGATAGTCGTGAGCTTAAAGGTCGGATATTGGGCCGACCACTGGCTGGACAAAATAAAAATATAATAGTGACAGTGGGTAATATGACCAATGCTGCTCAAAATGCCTTACTGAAGGTCCTAGAGGAACCAACCACTAGCACTCGTATTTTTATTATTGCTCGTTCAATTAAACTTTTTTTAGCTACTATAATTTCTCGTTCGGAAATAATAATACTAAATGAGGATAGTGATTGGCCAGAAAATTATTACTATAAATTAGCTTCTGATTTCATTTGCGCTTCTCCGGCCGGTCGACTTGGCACCTTGTTTTTGTGGCAAAAAGAGGAAAAAATTACCAAAGATTTTCTAGTTGGTTTTTTAGACTGCCTGGAAAATATTAATACTCAAAAGTTTGGTATGTCTTCAGACTGGAAAAAACCAGTTGTATTGGCCCGCAAATATATTTATGACCAAGCGCTTTTACCACGGTTGGTACTTGAATATCTAGCCGTGGCTTTGCCGGTGGCTCGGGTTTAGTCCAGATGTTATAATAACGCCATGTCGTATAATTTTTCACAATTTAGCACCCGCACTAATGAAATAGAGGATTGGCTTAAAAAGGAATTTGCGGCAGTTAGGACTGGCAAGGCTTCGCCTCTTTTTTTAGATAATGTTTTGGTTGAATCATATGGAACAAAAACACCAATCAAACATATTGCCGCTATTTCTATTGAAGATGCCAAAACTCTACGAGTAAGCCCTTGGGACCGCAATCATGTTAAAGATATAGAAAGTGCGATTGCGGCCGCTAACTTGGGGGTTTCCACGGCCCCAGATTCGGTTGGAATTAGAATAATTTTTCCGGATCTTTCTAGTGAACGGCGCCTAGTCCTAGCTAAAATTTTAAAAGAAAAATTTGAGGAGGCCAAAGTCTCTATCCGCAAGGAAAGAGAAAAAGTCATCGCTGATATTGAAGTTAAGGCTAAAGACAAAGAGATAAGTGAAGACGATAAATTTAAATTTAAGGAAGATTTGCAAAAACTAGTTGATGAATCGGTGGTCAAGTTGGAAATTATTACTACCGCCAAAGAAGAAGAAATTAATAAATAATTTACTATTGTAAAATTTATGACCGCTATCCTTTTTATTTTAATTATTGCTGTTTTGGTTTTTGTGCATGAACTAGGACATTTTTTAGCGGCCAAATTTTTTGGGGTGCGAGTCGATGAATTTGGCCTTGGTTTCCCTCCGCGGGCCATAGCGTGGAAAAAAGGGGAAACTACTTATTCTTTGAACTTTGTGCCATTTGGTGGTTTTGTCAAAATATTTGGGGAAACCCCCAACGAAGAGACTGAACAAGGACCAGATCGACCCCACAGTCTTACTTTTAAACCCAAATGGCAACAAGCATTAATTTTGTTTGGCGGAGTATTTTTTAATTGGCTTTTTGCCTGGTTGCTTATTTCGATTGGTTTTATGTCTGGTTTACCAATGTCGACCGAAAGTGCCAAAGGTGGAGGCTTTAATTTAGAAAATACTCAAACTGCTATTATTCAAATAATGCCCGGCTCACCCGCTGAAAAAGCCGGACTTACAGCCGGAGATAAAATTATTTATATTGCGACCGCTAAAACTAAAGTTGATAAGCCAAACGTAGCCCAGTTTCAACAAGCTATTAAAACTGCTCCCAACCTAGTGACGGTCGGATATGAAAGAAGGGGTAGTTTGAAGCAAACTAGTTTAACGCCGATAAATGGTTTAACTGCTGGTGGTCTAGCGATTGGGGTTGCCTTAGACGAAATTGGCAGTCTTAAATTACCAGTTCATTTAGCGGTATGGCATGGTTTTGATTACACTTTTAAAATGACTGGCAGTCTATTGTCGGGATTAAAAGAAGTGGTTACTGGTTTGTTGGCGGGTAATTCAGTCAAGGAGGCCGTGGTTGGTCCAATCGGGATTGCCGGATTGGTTGGCGACGCGCGAGCTTTGGGTTTCATTTACGTTCTAACTTTTGCCGCCTTTATTTCACTAGATTTAGCGATTATTAACCTTATTCCTTTCCCCGCCTTAGATGGTGGCCGCTTGTTTTTTCTTCTTATTGAGGCTATTAAAGGTTCACCAATTAAGCCTAAAATTGCCAACATCTTTAATTTGGTTGGATTTTTGTTGCTTATTTGTCTAATGGTATTTATTACTATCATTGACATCATCCGTTCTTTTAATTGATAAAAAAACATAAAAACTAATAATCTGGGTCGTTTTGACCCCCCTTCATTTTTAGTCTATTATTAGTCAATGCAACAAACAAAACTCTTTACTAAGACTAGACGAGAGGACCCAACTGATGAAACCTCTCAAAATGCCAAATTACTCATTAGGGCTGGTTTTGTTCACAAAGAAATGGCTGGTGTTTATTCTTTTTTACCTTTAGGCCTTAAGGTTTTAGAAAAAATAAAGGCGATTGTCAGAGAGGAAATGAATAATATTGGGGCGGAAGAATTAGTCCTGACTGCTCTACAAGATAAGGAGTTGTGGCAGAAAACTGACCGTTGGGACGACGCCAAAGTTGATATTTGGTTTAAAACAAAATTAAAAAATGGTACCGAGCTAGGTTTAGGTATGAGTCACGAGGAACCATTGGTGCAGATTATGAAAGACCACATTAAGTCGTATCGTGACCTGCCGGTTTTTGCTTACCAATTTCAAACAAAGTTTCGCAACGAATTGCGACCCAAATCGGGGATTATGCGCGGACGAGAATTTTTAATGAAGGACATGTATTCTTTTCACACCAGCGAAGACGATTTAGATGACTTTTACTCCAAAGTTGAAAAGGCCTACGAGCGGGTTTATGAGCGGGTGGGTCTGGGGGATAGGACCTTTAAAACTTTTGCCTCGGGTGGTATTTTTGCCAAGTATAGTCATGAATACCAAACCTTAAGTGAAGCTGGTGAGGACACCATTTATGTTTCGCGGGCCAAAAACATTGCAATTAATGAAGAGGTTTATACCGATGAAGTGCTAAATGATATTGGTCTTGAGCGAAGTGAACTTGAAATAGCCAAGGCTATTGAAGTGGGTAATATTTTTAAACTTGGTACGCGTTTTTCCGAACCATTAGGGTTACAATATTTAGATGAAACTGGCAAAGCTCACCCGGTGGTTATGGGTTGTTTTGGACTTGGTATATCCAGACTAATGGGGACTATTGTCGAAACCTGGTCTGACCAGGGTGGAATGGTTTGGCCCAAAGCCGTTGCCCCTTTCGCGGTACATCTGGTTTCTCTTGGTAATACTAATGACGTAGTGACCACCGCTTTTGATTTATACGCTAAACTTAAATCTAACAACATCGAAGTTCTTTACGATGACCGCGAATTATCCGCGGGTGAAAAATTATCTGACGCCGATCTTTTGGGTATACCCAAGCGGGTGGTGGTGAGCGAAAAAACTATTGCCGGTGGTAAATTAGAAGTTAAAGATCGGCGGACCGGAGTGGTTGATTTTCAAACAGTCGAAGAGTTGATTTCTAATTTACGCCAATAATATAAATTTTCTACCATGATTGAACGTTTTCGTGAAATGATGTCATATGATATTGGTATCGACCTCGGTACCGCTAATACTTTAGTGTATGTTAAAGGTAGTGGAATTGTCATGGCTGAACCGTCAATTGTCGCTTTAAACCAAAAAACTGGTCGAGTGGTGGCGGTTGGAGAAGATGCCAGCCAAATGATTGGCCGTACACCAGCTCATATTACAGCGGTTAGGCCACTAGAAAATGGCGTTATTTCTAATTTTGAGGTAGCTGAAGAAATGTTGGCCTATTTTTTACGCAAAGCGACTGCCGATTTACCTAAAAAATTTTTTCGTCCACGGGTGGTAATTGGTGTGCCATCAGGTATTACTAATGTGGAAAGACGAGCCGTGCGTGATGCGGTAAAAAACGCCGGCGCGGGAGAAGTACATATTATTGAGGAACCAATGGCGGCGGCTTTAGGTATTCGGTTGCCTGTCCATGACCCGGTCGGGACGATGATTATTGACATGGGGGGTGGGACGACTGATATCGCCGTCATTTCTCTTGGTGGAGTAGTTAATGCAAAAAATCTTCATATTGCTGGTGAAAAATTAAATCAAGATATTATTGGCTATGTCCGCGATGAATTTAAAATTTTATTAGGTGAACGAACGGCGGAAGAAGTAAAAGTAGCCATTGGTTCAGTGCAAAAATTAGACGAACCACTCGAAGCTGCTATTCGCGGGCGTGATTTAGTTACTGGCCTACCGCGCGAGGTTATTATTACTGATTCTGATATTAGAGAGGCTATTCAGTCTTCTATTATGCAGTTGGTAGAGGCAATTAAAGAAGTGCTTGAGTCTACGCCACCAGAAGTTATCTCTGATATAATGCATCGTGGTATTGTTTTGGTTGGTGGCGCCGCCCAGTTGTCGGGTATGAAAAAACTACTAGAGCACGAATTGCATATCCCTATTCATTTAGTCGATGAACCATATACGGCTGTCGTCAGGGGGACTGGTATTATTCTAGAAGACATAGATTTACATCGCGAAATATTAATTGACAATGAAGACGAATTACCTCCTCGATAAAAAAACTATTTTTAGTAACCGCCCCCGCCGGGGCGGGGGCGGTCCTTGGACTTTCTTAATTATTCTAATAATTGTGTTTACCCTTGGTGGGTTTTTTGTTTATCAGTTATTTTCTGGACCAGCGACCAAAATTGTGACACCAATGAAGGCTGGTGGTAGCGCCCTAGTCTTTTCCTTGGGGAATAGCTTGCCATACTTTCGGGCCAAAGAATCCTTAGTGAGAGAAAATTTAGAATTGAAATCAAAATTAAACATAGCCCGTCGGCAGGTGACCGGAATGTCTATCAAACTTGATGAATTGTCGACTTTGGCTCAATCGGTTGGTCGTGATTATAATAATCACTCAAACATTACCATAGCCAAAGTGTTAGCACCCACGGGTTTTTTGACCTACGATCTATTATTGATTGATCGGGGAAATAAAACTTTGGGCAAAATTAATAGTATCAAGCGTGGCGATTTGGCTTTAAGTGAAAATAATTTACTCTTGGGTGAAGTGGTCGAGGTCGGTGCTTTTGTTAGTAAAGTCAGACTTTATTCTTCGGCTGGCCGAAAAACCGCTATTGCCATTGGTCATGAAAATATTTCAGCTTTAGCTGTTGGTCGGGGCGGTGGCAACTATCTAGCCACTCTACCAGTAGCCAGCAAGATTGTTCACAATGATTTGGTCAGAGTAACAAGAAATAATCGAGAATATATTTTAGGGGTAGTGGGGGCAATTGAAAAAAGCGAGGAAGCGCCATATCAGCGAATTTATATCAAACCAACAGTCAATATTTATGAACTACGATTCATCGGTCTTGGTCAGCGCTAGGGTTATTTGGGGGTTGGCCGTACTTTTTTCGCTGATATTTTTACCCGGGATATGGTTAGTGGTTTTGGCAGTTTTGGGTGCTCTAATTTTCCCGTTTTATTTTGAGGGGGTTTTGGTTGTACTTTTGTTTGAGTTGACCGTAAAACCAGATTATATTGGGGTCTGGTTTCTTCACTTGTGGGCTACCGTGTTAATTATTTTAATGATTGGATTGGGCCAATTTTTGCGTTCGCGACTTATGGTATAATCGGGCAGATGCTCTCAATTTTAAGAAGGATATTAAAACTAAAATCTAGTCGCAAAATTCTTGATCCCGATGAAATTTTTTTGGATTCTCGTAATTTGCCGTCATTCAATACCCAGCAGTTTGAGGGGATAATAGAAAAGCCGATTGATAAAAATTCGCTGATTCTCGCTGGGCTAGTTTTTTTATTAATTGGTCTAATTTTTATCTTTCGGATTGGTTTTTTGCAAGTAATTCAAGGTGATGGTTTTGCGTTGCGTAGTAATCAAAATCGTCTTCGTCACACTTTGGTTTTTGCTGATCGTGGAATAATTTATGATCGTAACGGAGTGTCTCTGGCCTGGAATGACCCTAATCGAAAGTACATAAACAAAGAGGGCTTTGCCCATATTTTAGGCTATATTGGTTTTCCTAATAAGTTAGAGCTAAAAGAAAAGGATTTCGATCCTAAAGAATATATGGGTAAATCTGGGGTAGAAAACACCTTCAATGATATTTTGATGGGTGAAAAGGGAGTCAAAATCGAGGAATTGAATGCTCTTGGTAAAATCGAATCTGACCATGTGCTTAAGGTGGCTCGGCCTGGCGAAAGTGTCACTATTTCAATTGACTCACGAGTGCAGGCCGAAGCCTATCGGATTATCAAAGAAATTGCCTCCGAGCACGGTTTTACTGGCGCAGCTGCCGCTATTATGGATATTAAAACTGGCGAAATGCTAGCTTTGGTTTCATACCCAGAATTTGATTCTAACATTATGGCTTCGGGAAAAAATCGCCAAGCGATTAATAAATTTTTGACAGACAAAGGAAATCTTTTTCTCAATCGACCAGTGTCTGGTTTGTATACCCCAGGTTCGACCATTAAGCCATATATTGGTTTAGCCGCCTTAGCCGAAAATTTAATTTCTCCTAGTAAGATCATTGTCTCGACCGGTCGCTTGGTGGTACCAAATCCCTATTTTCCTGATAAGCCAAGTATTTTTCTAGATAACAAAGTTCATGGAGCGGTCGACATGCGTCGAGCGCTGGCCGTTTCATCTAATGTTTATTTTTATACTATTGGTGGTGGTTTTGGTGATCAGCCTGGTTTAGGTATAAAACTAATTGATAAATATAGTGGTTTGTTTGGTTTTGGGGTGCCAACTGGTATTGAATTAAATAATGAAGGGGCAGGAGTAGTGCCCAGTCCCGATTGGAAGAAGAAAGTTTTTTCCGATGAGCCTTGGCGACTAGGCGATACATATCACACCGCCATTGGTCAGTATGGCTATTTAGTAACTCCGCTACAGATTGCCCGAGCGGTAGCGACAATCGCGAGCGATGGTCAAGTGTTGCGTCCAACCTTGGTGGCTCGGCCTAAAACTCCTAAAATTTTACGCGCAATGGATGTTCCGGCTGAAGATTTCGAGGTTATTAAAGAGGGAATGAGGCAGACCGTTACTGGTGGTACAGGTATTGTGCTTAATACCCCAAATGTAAATGTGGCCGCCAAATCTGGTACGGCTCAAGTGGCATCAAAAAGCCGAATAAATGCTTGGATTAGCGGTTTTTTTCCATATGAGAACCCCCGTTATGCCTTTGTGGTCGTTATGGAAAGTGGACCTCTTACGACCAATGCTGGTGGCGGTATGGTCATGCGTCGCCTTGTTGACTGGATGGCAATTTATACCCCAGAATATTTACGCTAAGTTGGTTTTGACGGGAGGAGCAAAATAATATATACTACAGCGGTACTTTTTTGAACACTGTTGGTATTATCAAGGTAATATTATCTTTACATGATGAATACGGCTCCAGCATATCTTAGTGAAGAAAAACACAAGGAATTAGCTGATGAATTGCAGAATCTAAAAATGGTTGAGCGCAAGAATATTGCCGAACAACTTGAATATGCGAAGTCTCTTGGCGATTTGTCAGAAAATGCGGAATATCATGAAGCTCGTGATAAACAAGCGGATATTGAAGACCGGATTGGAGAATTAGAATCCATCTTAAAGACAGCGATTATTATTTCTGGCTCGGGTGGTAAAAGCAAAGTAAATATTGGTTCACGGGTGTCAATTGAAAAAAAGGGCGGCGGAAAATCCGATTATGTGATTGTTGGTTCAGAAGAAGCCGATGCTCTAGCGGGTAAAATTTCTCATCATTCGCCGCTTGGCTCGGTGCTTATCGATAAGAAGAAAGGAGATCAGGTGATAGTTTCTACACCGAAGGGTGATGTTCAATATACAATCGTTGATATAAAATAGAGACATGGCTTCTATTGAGGAAATAAGAAATGAGCGTCTCAAAAAACTGGAAATATTAAAAAAATCGGGTGTAGATTCATACCCCGGGAATACTTCTCGTACGGCTGATATAAAGTCAGTGGTCGATAATTTTTCCAGTCTTAGTGAAAAAGCGGAGGTTGTAACTCTGGCTGGGCGAGTGATGGCCATACGAGGCCAGGGGGCGATTATCTTTATAAATATTTTTGATGGCACAGGCCAGATTCAAGGCTTATTAAAGGAAGGTGACTTAGAACAGACGATTTTTGATTTTTTTGTTCAAACGGTTGATATTGCTGATTTTATTGAAGTCACTGGAACTTTGTTTCTAACCAATCGGGGCGAAAAAACGGTGGCAATTACTAGCTGGAAAATGCTTAGCAAAAGTTTGTTGCCGTTGCCAGAAAAGTGGCACGGTTTAGCCGATGAAGAAACTCGTTTTCGGAAGCGGTATTTGGATATTTTAATGAATAAAGAAGTTCGCGAAACGATAGAGCTTAAAGCTAAGTTTTGGCAGTTTACTCGCAATTATTTGATTAAAAAGGGTTTTATTGAAGTTGAGACGCCAACTTTAGAATTGACCACGGGTGGGGCTGAAGCTAATCCGTTTAAAACTCATCACGCTGATTATGATCTGGATGTTTATTTGCGAATTTCCGTGGGGGAATTGTGGCAGAAAAAACTTCTGGCGGCCGGCTTGCCGCGGACTTTTGAAATTGGACGGGTCTATCGCAACGAGGGGACCAGTCCCGATCACGCTCAAGAATTTACTAATCTTGAGTTTTACGTTGCCTATATGGGTTTGGAAGAAGGTATTAGCTTGACCGAGGATTTGTTGCGCGGGTTGGTGCGAGAAGTTTTTGGTCGAACTACTTTTACCACTCGTGGGTTTACTATCGAGTTTCCGTCTGGCCCTTGGCCTCAAATTGAATATATCGATAAAATAAGAGAAATGACCGGTATTAATGTGCTTACGGCGACCGAAGACGAGATGAAGCTAAAACTTGATCAACTTCGGGTCAAATATACTGGCGACAATCGCGAGCGTCTTACCGACACTCTGTGGAAATATTGTCGCAAACAGATCGCGGGGCCAGCTTGGCTCGTCGGTCATCCGAAATTAGTTTCGCCTTTGGCTAAAGCGCGTTCTGATAATCCCGAGCTAACCAACCGGGCGCAACTGATTTTAGCGGGGGCGGAAGTGACCAATGGTTTTTCCGAATTAAATAATCCGCTCGACCAACGCGAGCGGTTTGAACTCCAACAGCAACTCATTGACCGCGGGGACAAAGAAGCGATGATGCCCGATTGGGAATTTGTGGAAATGCTAGAACACGGTATGCCCCCAGCCTTTGGACAGGCTTACGGGGACCGCTTGTTTGCCATGTTGGTTGACAAGCCTCTACGCGAGACCCATATTTTCCCCTTAATGCGCCCCAAAGATCTTAATTAAAAATAAATTCTTTATGGTAAACAAAGACTATCTTATAATTTCTAATCTTGCTTATTTTGTAATTTTTTTATATTTTTCCTTTTTATTTTTATTTATTATTAGTTTTGCTAATATAAATTCGGTACCGCTACGCTTTTTCTTGTGGGTAGGTGTTTTTATTCTTTTGCTTGCAAATAGAATTTACATATCAATATGTATTTTTAAAAAATTAAATATCGCTCTAGTGCCTTATTTATTGAACATTTTATTTATTATTGATTTAATTTGGCTTATTTATCTACTTTTAACTGATTTTGTATATTATATATTATGGATGCCATACATTATTCTGCCCATAGCTTTATCTTTATTTGAGATAATATTTCAGTTTAACCTAAAATCTAAGGTGGCTAAATATTAGTAGAAAAAATATCATTGACCACAAAAAAGGGTTGGCCTCGGGCCAACCCTTTTTTGTGGATAACTTGATTTGGTAAAGTGGAGTGGGGTGGGATATAATATCTATGTAGTGGGAAGAAGTGGGTAATTATTAATCGAAAACTATTATGCTAATTGGCGAACACCGACACACAATTGATGCCAAAAATCGGTTATCTTTACCCGCTAAGTTTCGGAAGGAGATAGGCAAAAAGGTGGTAGTTACTTATGGGCTAGATAACTGTCTCTTTGTCTATCCGTTAAAGGAGTGGGAGAAAGCGGCGACGAGCCTCGCTGCTCTCTCCATTGGTCAAGCCAGCACCCGCGACTTCAACCGTTTTATACTTGGAGGCGCAGTGGAAACAGACGTCGATGCCATGGGACGTATTCTGTTACCGGACTTCCAACGAGAGTTTGCAGGACTCTCGACCAAAGTAGTGGTCGCGGGTATTCATACTAGGCTCGAAATATGGGACGAGGATCGGTGGAAAAAATATACCGGCCGAGTCAAAAAACAGGCCGATATGTTGGCCGAAAAATTGGGTGAGATTGGGGCAATTTAGTTTATGGAAAACCGGCCCCATACCCCTGTTCTTTTACACGAGGTCATAGAAAATCTTGATCTAAAAGAAGGTCAGGTGGTGGTCGATGGGACAGTCGGTTTTGGTGGCCATGCTGGTGAAATATGTGAAATTATTGGTGACACCGGAACCCTGTTTGCTCTTGATGCCGATGCGCGAGCTTTGCGTTCGGCCGAAGAACACCTTCAGTCATATCCAGCCACCAAAATTTTTATTCAAGGCAATTTCCGCGAAATTAAAGAACTGGTAGCGGAAAAGGGGTTGTCCCAAGTCGATCGGGTTTTGTTTGATTTGGGGGTCAATTCAGCTCAACTAGATGAAGTTGGTCGAGGTTTCTCTTTTCGACGCGACGAGCCGTTGCTTATGACCCTATCAGACGTACCCGGTGATAGGCTGACCGCTAAGGATTTGCTAAATACCCTGTCGGCGGAAGAGCTAGCGGGCATTATTTATGCCTATGGCGAAGAACAGTTTTCGCGACGGATTGCCACGGCGGTGGTCGAAGCGAGGGATATTAAACCCATCGAAACCACTGGTGAGTTGGTCAAGATTATCGAATCGGCTGTACCAGTCTTTTATACCAAAAGAAAGATTCATCCCGCCACTAAAACTTTTCAGGCTTTGCGCATTGCGGTCAATGACGAGCTAGAGGCGCTGAAAGAAGGTTTGGTTGGAGCCTGGGACATCCTAAGTCCCAGTGGGCGACTGGCCGTAATTTCTTTTCACAGCCTAGAAGCCAGAATCGTCAAAAATTTTAACAATAGTCACAAAGTCGATGGCACTGGGCGACTAATCAAAAAGCACGCGGTGAAGCCAACTCAAGGTGAAAAAAAAATAAATTCCCGCAGTCGTAGTGCTGAATTAAGAGTAATCGAAAAAATAATATGAACACCAAAGCTATTGCCATTCAAAATATCGAACAAAAAATCATTCTAGTTTTGGGTTCACTTTTACTTATGCAGGCGTTAATGTATGTCTATTTTGTTAATAGTACTATTTTCAATGTCGTCGCCCGCAAAGAATCAGAAGAAATAATTTCAACCACGGAAACTGAAATTACTGGCCTAGTATCTGAATATATGGCTTTGTCTGAAAAAATAAATTTAGATTTAGCCTATACTCGGGGCTTTGTAGATGCCCCGGCCAATGGTATTTTTGTGGTGGCGAAACCTGAAGCGGTGGCCCTGTCTTTTGATAATGGCCGCTAAAGGTAACAACCGGATTCGTTTACTGGGGTTATTAATTTTGTTGATTGTTGCGGTATTTGGTATCCGTCTTTTTTATTTACAAATTGTAAATGGTTCAGAATATAATGAATTGGCCGACCGCCAATATTTGCGTTCGGCCCGAACTTTTTTTGACCGCGGGTCAATTTATTTTAGTAGTAAAGATGGTAATTTAGTACCCGCTGCTAGTTTACGAGAACAATTTTTGGTTACTATAAATCCCCAGCTAATTGAAGATCCAGAACAAGTTTACAATTTATTAAAAAAACAATTACCAGAGTTGGACCAGCAAGAGTTTAGTGACAAGGCGTCGGACAAAGATCGATTATACCAAGAGGTGGCCACTGGTCTAAGCAGTAAAACCGCCAAAATAATTCGGGAATTGGAAATAAGAGGGGTATATGTCTACAAGGAAAAAAGACGTTTTTATCCCGCGGGTCGTACCGCCTCGCACGTTTTGGGTTTTATGGCTTATCGGGGTGACGAATATACGGGTATTTATGGCCTCGAGCGTGAATATGACCGTGTTTTAACTCAATCTGGCAGCGGCTCATTTGCTAGTTTTTTTGCGGAAATATTTTTGGGGGTAAAGGAAGAATTATCGGACGAGGTC
Source organism: uncultured Candidatus Saccharibacteria bacterium (assembly GCA_964355855.1). GTDB lineage: Bacteria > Patescibacteriota > Minisyncoccia > Phycocordibacterales > XYD1-FULL-46-19 > XYD1-FULL-44-32. The sequence continues at coordinate 37,215 of CAYHFD010000004.1, forward strand.
GAGGGTGGGGCGGGTGATATTATTTTAACAATTGAACCAATTGTTCAAACCCATTTAGAGAAAACTTTAGCCGAGACGGTGGAAAAATATGCGGCCGATGCCGGTGGGATAGTGGTAATGGATCCCAATACTGGTGCCATTATTGCTATGGCGGCGGTGCCTAATTTTAACCCAGGTGAGCGTCAGCGAGATATTTTAGCTTTGCCAAATCCACTTATTGAGCGAGTTTTTGAAATGGGTAGTGTGGTTAAACCACTAACCCTGGCCGCCGGTATAGACGCGGGGGTGATCAATGCCCACACTACTTACAATGACACTGGTTCGGTGGTTTTAAATAATCGCACCATTATGAATCACGATAAAAAGGCGAGAGGGGTGGTGGATATGCAGGAGGTTATAAATAATTCACTTAACACTGGCGCTGTTTTTGTGATGCAAAAAATGGGTAAAACTAATTTTAAGAAGTATATGTTGTCTTATGGTTTGGGCGAAAAAACGGGTATCGATTTACCGGGTGAGGTAGCTGGATTGGTGTCTAATCTAAAAAGTCCCCGCGAGATTGAATATGCCACGGCGGCTTTTGGTCAAGGTATTGCTCTGACCCCAATTGGCATTACCCGGGCCTTCGCGGTCCTCGCTAATGGTGGCAAATTGGTTCAACCACACGTGGTAAAAGAAGTTCGCTATGAATTGGGTACTAAAAAAATAATAAAGCCCAAAATTATTAAATCGGGTATTTTAAAACGAGAAAGTACCGAAGAAATAACTAAAATTTTAATCAAAGCGGTTGACGAGGCGTTACTGGGGGGAACGGTTAGTTTGCCTAACTACAGTGTGGCCGCCAAGACTGGGACGGCCCAAATGTCCGATGGCCGGGGGCACTATTTTGAAGACCAATATTTACATTCTTTTTTTGGCTATTATCCGGCCTATCACCCCCGGTTTATTACTTTTATGTATATGGTAAATCCTAAAGGGGCTGGTTTTTCCTCCGACACTCTAACTCACCCATTTATGGATACCGCTAAATTTCTGTTAAACTATTATGAGGTACCACCCGACCGCTAGAGCTCAAAATTCATAATAAAACATGCAAACAGTCAAGGAATTGTTTAAATATATCGTTAGTAATCTCCTTATTTGTGAGGCTAATTTGGTTTTAAAAAAATATAAGCCTAAAGTTATAGCGGTCACCGGTAGTGTGGGCAAGACTTCGACCAAAGACGCCATTTATAATGTTTTAGTACCTCATTTTCGAATTCGCAAAAGTGAAAAAAGTTACAACAGCGAGTTTGGTTTACCCCTAACTATTTTGGGGCAAAAATCGGCTTGGATGAGCCCGCTTGGTTGGGCCCACATCCTGTTTATTGGGGCCACGGAAATTTTTTTTAAATCTAAATATCCAGAGTGGCTGGTTTTAGAAGTGGGGGCCAACCGGCCGGGTGATATTAGAAAAATTAGCAAATGGTTAAAACCGGATATTGGGGTTTTGACCCGTTTACCCGAGATACCTGTTCATATTGAATTTTTTCCAGACCGTGAAGCTATTGTTAATGAAAAAATGTCCCTTGCTCAAGATGTTAAAAAAAATGGGCTGATTGTTTATAACATCGATGATGAGACCTTGCGCGAAAAAGTGAAAGATTTATCACAAGAAAAAATTAGTTATGGCTTTTCTGATTTAGCGCAAGTTAAAGCCTCTAACGCTCAAGTTTTGTACGAAAAAAATGGCGATAATAATTTACCCGTTGGCATTTCCTTTAAGCTAGATCATGAGGGGCAAATTATACCAATTAGAATAAAAGGGGTATTAGGTGAACATCAGGTTTATTCGGCCTTGGCCGCAATCGCGGTGGCGCTGGCTTCGGGACTAAATATTGTGGCGGTGGCTGAAACTATTCAAAATTTTTACGCCACCCCGCCGGGTCGACTGAAACTAATTTCAGGTATCAAGGGTTCCATTATTTTAGATGACACCTACAATTCGTCCCCAGCGGCCCTAGAGGCTGCTATTGTGGCCCTGGGGGGCTTAGAAACTAGTGGACGAAAGATTGCCCTGCTTGGTGATATGCTAGAGCTGGGTGAGCATACTATCGAGGCTCATCGTTTAGCTGGACAACTAGTCGCCCAAAATTGTGACCTGTTGCTAACGGTCGGGTTACGTTCCAAATTTTTTGAAGAGGGGGCCAAGGAGAAGGGAATGAAAGAAGAAAATATCAGGCATTTTGAAGATTCACTAGAGGCGGGACAGGCCTTAGATAAAATTATTAAAACCGGGGATGCTATTTTAATTAAGGGTTCACAAGGGATGCGGATGGAAAAAGCGGTGGTAGAAGTGATGGCCGAGCCCCTACGGGCGGGGGAGTTGTTGTGTCGGCAAGAAGAGGAGTGGTTGAAGCGCTAATTTTTCAAATTAGCGTTCGCCTGAACAAATTTGTAAAATTTGTTTTAGGGCTGAAAAGATAAATACATCCTTTTCCTCCTACCGTGCTTCGTGTCAGGAAAATCATGGTCGCTTTCGCAACGAAAAATGGAAAACTCCTCGCTGTATTCTCGACTCGTCAAACAGTTCCATTTTTCTGCTCCAGCTCTCTGATTTTCTCTGCCCCTACGCAATAGTCGGAAAAAGATGTATTTATCTTAAAATAGGAAGAGTTAATAAAAATTTAATATAAAAAATTCAGCCCGCGACTCTTGGTAGAGCGCGGGCTGGTATGTGGGAAAGAACACTTACATAAAGTTTACCTCCGGGTTACGATTTGAATGATGTCGACTAATTCCGCGGGTCCTTGGCCAAAACTCTGGCCGTCTGTAAACCTTTTTCCAGGGTGGACGCCCTGACTGTCAGTTGTTGGCTAACTGCCTGTTTATCCAGGATGTCCACCATCTCTGACTTTAAGATATCGCCAGTACCCGCTCTTTTTTTGTCCATCATCGTAAACAGTCTCTGTCTCTGCTTACGTGTTGGGTAGCGTGTGAGCACCGTCGTAGCGATGCTCCTCATATCTACCTTTTCAGAATGAACAAAGGAAGACAGAGTCAGGGCCATGTTGTTCACACCGAGCAGGTGGCCCCGACGACCCAGGAGGGGCGACAATGATTTCAGATAGAGGACCCCATCCGAGTCGAGCTCAAACTCACCGGTTGTCTTGTAGGCCAGGACATCAGCCTTGACCATCCATTCCAACATCCCCTCCATGGATTCCTGTCGAAGTGCTCGGAGGGCTTGGCTCAAAATTTCTCGTTGGCCCTGTCGTCCCAAAAAATGAACGCAGTAGACCGCTCCAACTGAAAGAGTTGCAAGGCCGGTTATCATTATCACAGTAAATGCTAATTCCATTTTACTTCTCCTTGCGTCCGGAGACGCATCTTGTACTTGTATAGCCGACCGGAGTCGGACCGAAGGCGAGCGGACTCGCTACAAGCACTCTTTTCAACGGGCAAGCGAGGGCAGATAATCCCCAGCTATCTACCTAACAGTATAGCATAGCTAGTGGTAATATGTCAAGTTCTTAAAGGGTACATTCAACCTTGAAGTGCAACACTCGCATTAAAAACTTCTAATGGTGTTTT